>JAFTFU010000209.1 GCA_017458285.1 Clostridia bacterium
AAAAAGATTATAGACAAGTTTTATGATACTATTGATAAATTCATTCATTGGATAGTCAAGAAATTTGATATTGCAGATGAAAATAAGCTAATTAGAGATTTTGAAAGAGAAAATCATGTTTTGCTAGATGTTGAAAAACAAGTGAAGAGAGAAGATAAGGAAAAAGAATTAAATTTAGAAAGATAAGAATTTTAGCAGTGATGATTTAAGAATTTTACAAAAATGCAACAAAGATGTAATAAAAATGTAATAAAACCTGAACCCATTGCGACTGTAAACACACACACACGGGTATTTTAGAGATGTTGACATATAAATAATAAAATATTATACTTTATATAAACATTAATTATATGTCTTTTAACCAAAGACAAGAAAGAGGAAGAAAATGGGAAAAAATCAATTGAAAAAGAGAAAAAATAAAAACGTTCAAAGTGCTGGTATTACTTTGATTGCATTAGTTATTACAGCCATATTCTCTTATGACGAAAAATTAAAATCTAGTAATAACAAGGGTTTCCTCCTAATAACAATTTAGAAATAATAAAATTTTCACATATTTAAAAGATGAATTGTAAAAAATAAATACAATTTCATCTTTTTTTGATTTTGTAATAGTTAAAACAAAAAGTTGAAAGGAGATTTAAAAATTATGAAGAATAAAGAATTAAAGGAAAAAATTGTAGATGAAAGAACAGGATTAGAATATAGATTGCAAGGAGATTATTATATTCCAAATTTAGTAGTACAAAAACAAAGAAAAATACATTTGAATAAGTATGGGAGAATGAGATTAAACTATTTAAAAGAACATAAAAAAGCAGAATATGCAATAATGTTTATGGAAAATACATTAATAGACCATTTAGAAGAAATACAAGGAACAGCGACAAAAAGACTTAATCTAATTATGGATGATTTAAAAGCAAAAAGTGATTTGACAGAAGATATGAAAAATACAGATATGCTTTACTGGGTAGGAACGATGAACTCTATTAAAAATCAGGCAGAAAAAATAATATTAAAAGAATTAATATATGTATGAAATTTTTAAAAACTAATGAAAAATCTGTAAATAAATGTTATAATAATTTTGCAAGAGGCTCTTGCAAAATTTAAAGAATGGAGAAATAGATATGTCAAATGAAATAATTGATATTAACGAATATAAAGAAATTTTTTCAAGTATAAAAAATGAAATTTTAAAATCACAATATAAAGCAATGCAAGTTGTAAATAAGGAACTTATTTTTATGTATTGGAATATAGGTAAAATTATTTTGAATAATAGTGAATGGGGAAACAAATTTATTGATAATTTAGCAGTTGATTTAAAATTGGAATTTCCTAATACTACAGGTTTTTCAGTTAGAAATTTAAAATATATGAAAAAAATGGCAGAAGAATATCCAGATTTTAAGTTTGTGCAACAAGTTGTTGCACAAATTCCGTGGAGACATAATACTTTGTTAATTGAAAAAATTAAGGATAAAGAAGAACGAAAATGGTATATTGGAGAAACATTAAGAAATGGCTGGTCGAGAAGTATGTTAAAAATGCAAATTGAAGGTAAAGTTTATGAACGACAAGTTGTAGCATCAAAAGTAAATAATTTTCCAATTACTTTGCCAGATATTCAAAGTGATTTAGCAATACAAACAATGAAAGATCCATATTTATTTGATTTTATTTCAATAAAAGGAAAAGCAAAAGAATTAGAAATAGAAAATTTAATGATAAGTAAAATTAAAGATGTGTTAATTGAACTTGGAAAAGGATTTGCATTTGTTGGAAATCAATATAAAATTGTAGTCAGCGATAAAGAATATTTCATTGATATTCTCTTTTATCACTTGAAATTAAAATGTTATGTTGTAGTTGAATTGAAGGCAAGAGAGTTTGAACCAACAGATGCTGGGCAACTAAATTTTTATTTATCAGCTGTTGATGATTTAATAAAAGATGAAACAGATAATCCTACAATTGGATTATTGTTATGTAAAAATAAAGATAATTTTACAGCAGAATATGCATTAAGAAATATAAGTAGTCCAATAGGTGTAAGTGAATATAAATTGCTTGAAGATATTCCAGAATATTTACAATCTCAATTGCCAAAAGCAGAAGATATTGAAATGCATATCAAAGATATTGAGGAGATAGAAATAAATGAAGAAAATGGAAATAACTAAAATATAAAAATTCCAAACATGTCTGGAATTTTCGCGACACTGTCGAGAAAATTTAAAATTAAAATAGCTTTAGATTTAGAAATAAGTCTAAGGCTTATTTTTATGGAAATTTTTTATCTACATTTTTAAGATATAAACTTATATTACTTGTACTTTAAAAATGAAAATAAAGCCAAAATAAAGCGAATGAATTAAGCGAAAGGAGGGTATAGAAATGTCAAATTTAAATTTAAAAGGATTATGGATTCCAATAGAAATTTTTACAGATAAAAATTTGAGTGATAAAGAAAAACACATATATTCACTTGTAATATTTCTAAGTCAAGAAAAACAATATTGTTTTTGCACTAATAAAACTATAAGTGAGTTATTAAATATATCAATAACACAGGTGTCAAAATTAGTAAATTCATTAAAAGATAAAGGGTATATAAATATTGAAATGATATATAAGGAAAATAGTAAAGAAGTAGAGATGAGAAAACTTATACCTACCCGCGAAAAGTTAAATACCCTATTAAACAAAAGTTTAATACCCTCCCCAACAAAACTTCAATACCCTATTGAAGAAAAGTTTAAGGATAATAAATATAATAATAAAAATATAAATAAAATAAATAATAGGACTAATTTTGAACAACGAGATTATAGTGACTTCGATTGGAATAGCTTATATGCAAATGGAGAATGAATGAAATAATGAAACATTTGCAAAGAGAGAAACAGCAACTTTTATAGTTTAAACTATATTAGTAGCTGTTTCTTTTAAATTAATTGCAAGTTAGCAATTAATTTAAAATCTAAAAAATTTACGGTGTAAAATTTTTAGATAATGGGTGCAGGAGCTCCTGCCACACTAACACTTTTGAAAAAAAGTGTTGTAGTGTGTTACAACACAATAAAAATAGAGAAGAAATATAAAATATATTCGTGTTTTTAGCTACGCGAAAGGAGGTATATATGAGTTATGCGATTATAAGAAATATAAAATATAAAAGAGATAATCTAAAAGGAATTTTTAGACATAATGAAAGAAGAAATAAAAATTATTCAAATGAAGATATTGATAAAGAAAGGTCATATTTAAATTATTCAATAAAGCAACCAAGATATAGTTATGAAAAAGAATTTGAAAGAATAAGAAAAGAATACGATTTAAAAGGGCAAATAAAAACAGTAAGTAATATAGCTTGTGAATATATAATAACATCTGATAAAACTTTTTTTGAAACAATCGGAGTAGATGAAACAAAAAGATATTTTGAAACAGCTTACAAATTTGTTTGTGAATATAAAGATTTAGGGGAAAAATATATTTTATCTGCAAAGGTGCATATGGATGAGCAAACGCCACATATGCACCTTGTTTTTTTGCCTGTTGTTCATACAAAAGATAAAAAAGGAAATGAAATAGATAAACTTGCTTGTAGTGAATTTTGGAAAGAAAAAGATAGTTATAGAAGATTACAAAATGCATTTTATGAATATGTTGTTTCAAAAGGATTTGATTTAGAAAGAGGTTTGCCAAAAGAAGAAACAAAAAGGGAACATTTTTCAATAGAAGAATATAAAAAGATAACTAATTTTGAAAAAACTAAAGAGATATTAGATAGTTTTAATCTAGAAATGCCAAAAGTTCCAGATATCAAAGATTTTAAGAAAATTATGCTTAATAGAGATGAAAAAATTGTTAATGAAATAATAAAACCAAAAGATGAATTGATAAAGGATTTATATGATAATAATGTTGTTCTTTATAAGGAATTATCAAAACAAAGAAAAGTTGTAGAAAAGGCAGTAGAGTATCAAAAAGAAAGGAATTCTTTAATGCAAGATAATAGAGAATTACACGAACAAGTTGAAGAAATAAAAAAGGAATATGAAAATAAAACAGTAGACTTAGAATTTGAATATAGAAGCAAGTTTAAAAAGTTAGAAAAGGAAAATAAGAGATTAAATAAAATTATAGATAAATTTCAAGTTAATGTTAAAAAATTTATAAAATGGATTTGTCATAAATTTGATATGGGAGCAGAAGATAATTTAATTAGAGATTTTGAAAAAGAAACAAAAAACTCTTTAGAAATAGAAAAAGTCGAAAAGCAAATAAAAAAAGAAGACAGGGAAAAAGAGTGGGAATTAGAAATTTAGTAACGAGTAAAAAATATTCGGGTAAAAAAAATAAAAAAGCTATAAAAAAGTATTGTTTAAAATAAAAAAAAATGATAGAATAACTTTAAAATAAAACGAAAGAGGGAATAAATTTATGTACAAATTAAAAAAGAAAAATGCTGGAATTACGCTTATTGCTTTGGTCGTAACTATTGTGGTCTTATTAATTCTTGCAGGGATCTCGATTTCAATGTTAATTCGGTGATAATCGGTATTATACGAAAAGCAGCAAATGCAAAAGAGATGACAGAAAAATCTCAAGTAGTAGAACAAGCGAGAATAGATATAATGGAAATAATAGCAGAGAAAAGAGGAGAAGACCCAACAGAAAAAGAAATAAAAGATATAATTGAAATGTATTTTACAACGGTTCCAGAAAGTTTAGGAGATTTAACACAAGATATAACTACAAAAAGTGGAGGATACAATGTAAAATTGGAAGAAGTGTTAAATGGAGTCACAATAAAAGAAACATATATATCAAAATCAACAGAGAAAGCAGACAGCTATGTAGGATATTATGCGGATATAGATAATGATGGAAAAGTAGATGGAATAATATATGCAGATATGATAGTTGGAAATACAAAAAGCGGACGTTGGAATAATAATAGTTGGTCAGATTATGATGTGCCAAAAATAGAAGATGTAACAACTGTAAAAGATTATGTAGTATCTTCTAAAACTTATGAAGGACAAACAACAGCAGGAAGATATAAAGCAAATGATGGATTTGGAGAAAAACAAGTACTAGTACCTGCCACAAATTCAACAGGGACAAAAGATAGATTCTATGTAATGGCATTAGAGAATTTTAAGACAACAGATTATGAAACATTCTATTGGTATAAAAGTGCATATGGAAAATTAGATAGAGCTATAGCAGAATCAACAATAGATTTTGGAGAAGGCAAGGAAAATACAATAAAAATGCTAAATGATTGGAATAATAATACAGCAACATATGGAGCCCAAACTATAGCAAGCTCAGGAAAGGTATATATCGACTTATGGGGAGCAATACAAGATAATCAGTATGAGTTAGTGCAAACAGCACAAGATAGCAAAAAATGGTTTGTACCGTCAAAATCTGAATGGTGTGCATTTGGAGAAGAATTAGAAATAAAAACAAGAGGTTATGTAAACTGCGGGCTTAGTGGCTGGTACTGGTCTTCTTCGCAGTACGATACAAATGGTGCCTATTGCGCCTACTTCTACGATTGCTATATGGACAGCAACCTTGTAGGCTACTACTACTATGTTCGCTTGAGCGCGACTTTCTAATTTTGTAAAAAATTAGAATTAAATCTAAGCGTTATGTTAATAACGCTATAATCTTCAATCTGATAAAAGCTTCGTAAGAAGCATCAGATTGAAGAAGTGTTAAGAAATTCAGGAGTTTTAAAATTTAATTGTGTAAATTCAAAAATAAAAATTCAAGAATATGAAAGAAAGAGTATGGAAGAAAAATCTAAAAATAGAAAAAATCATTGGACTAAGTCAAAGGTCGATGAGGCGACCAAGAAAATAAATAATGAAATATACAAAAGAAATAGGCAAGCTCCAATTCAAATAAAATTGGATGATTTGTCAATATTTATAAATGACAAAATAACAAGAAGAGGTATTGCAAAAGGTCTAGTTTCTATACAAGAAAATTTAAACAAAAATATATTGAATGCTGAAAAGAAAACAATAGAAGTTCTTTTGGAGTCTAACCTAAAAAAACAATATGAAATATTAATAGAAGTTAAGAAAATTATAAAAATAGAAATATGGACTGATATAAGATTTTTAATGATTAATAAAGCTATAACTCCAGGAGAAATAACAGAACTAATCAGGAAACAGACTGAGATAGATAAGGATTTAAACAGATGGCTAGAAAGCATTCAAAATGCTATATCCGCCATATAGGTAAGATTAGCAAGCTTTTATATATTAAATAAAAGATATTTAATATAATGAAAGTGGTTGCTCCACCAATTAATTGGTATTTTCAAAAGTTGAGCAATAACAAATTGCGTGAGGCATAGCTCATTGGTTTTAGGGGCTTAGTGGCTGGTACTGGTCTTCTTCGCAGAACAATACAAATAATGCATATAACGCCAACTTCAACAATTGCTATATGAACAACAACAATGTAAACAACAACAACTATGTTCGCTTGAGCGCGAGTTTCATTATAATAAATGTAAAGATACCTTTCACGAAATGGAAGGTATTTTTGTGAGGTTAGTATGGGTGAAATTTTAAAGTTTGAAGAATTATATAATGCATATTTATTATGCTTGAAGAATAAAAAGAGAAAAACAGGGACATTCAATTTTGTTAATAGTAATTTAAGTCAAAATTTGATAAGTTTATTAGATTCGTTAAATAATAGAACATACAAGCCACTGGCTTCTAATTGTTATGTTATTACAGAACCTGCCTTAAGAGAAATTTATGCTGCACAATTTAGAGATAGAGTTGTTCAACATTTTTATATGAAAGAAATAGAAGAAATTTTAGATAAGAAGTTAGTAGATGGCTGTTGTTCGTGCAGAAAAGGGAAGGGAACAGATTATGCACTAAGTTTATTAAAGAATTATCTTGTAGAAACTTCGAATAATGGAAAAAAAGATTGCTATTTCCTAAAAATTGATTTGTCAGGATATTTTATGTCTATAGATAGAAAACAAATTAGTGATAAATTTGAAAAATTAATTATTCAAGAATATACAGGAAAACATAAAGGATTACTACTTTACTTAACACCAATAATTTTTGAGAATAATCCAGCACAAAATTGCAAATATAAATGTAACGAAGATGTAAGAAATAAAGTGCCAGAAAGGCGAAAAATGAACCCAAAATCAGAATATGGTATGGCAATTGGAAATCTAACAGCACAAGCAGCAAGTAACTTGAATTTAAATGATTTTGATAACTATATTGTTAAAGAATTAAAATTAGAGCAATATGTTAGATATGTTGATGATGCTATAATTATATGTGAAAATAAAGAAAAACTAAAAAATGCTATACCAAAAATTAAGAAAAAATTAAAAGAAACCCATCAAATATTAAACGAGAAAAAAACTAAGATAGATACAGCATATCATGGGGTGAAATTTTTAGGGAAAATATCGTATCCGTATGGATATCAAAAATCTAGCAAGGATGTTAATATACGATTAAATTATAAAGCAAAAAACATTAAATTTAACAGTAAAGAAAATTTATTAGCAAAGGTAAATTCGCAAATTGGAACATTCAAAAATTATAATTGTAGGAAAGTAATATTAAATTATGAAAAAAATTTGAATAAAAGTGCTAAAGATAAGTTGGTATTAGATAAAATTGAATTAAAATTCAAAAATATAATCTAGGAATTGCCCCAGATTATATTTTAATTATTTATATTTTATAATCCACTCATAAACTTCATTTTCAGTAAGTTTTCCTTTTTTCATATCGTTAATTTTTTCTTTAGCTTGTTTTTTCCAAGTTTCAAAATCTTTTGCTAACTTTTTATTATCTTTGTATTTTCTTACTTGCATAAATTTTTGTTGATAAGTTCTTCTATATTCTCCCATAGCCTTATTTTGTTTTAATCTTTCAGTATAAGACTGGAAAGCTCCTAATTCTCTACAAGGTTTAGAGTTTTCTTTTTCGTAATCACAATAAACTTCATCTGTTTTAGCATTTGGAATAAAATACATTCCACAATTTTGACATTTTTTAATTGGATAATTAGGTGTTTTAGATAATTCTTCTAGTATAGCATAACAAATACTAGATAAGTCTGTACTTTCGTGTGTTTCACTCATTGAAAGTAGCATATTTTGAGTATGTAAAGAATCTAAAATATCATATTCACTAGTATTTTCAAATTCTTTATATTTATTTGAATAACTATCTCTTAAAATAAGGTCATTTTTGTAATAAGAGTATAGACTTCCTTTTCTTTTTATTAAATAAACTGCAAATCTTTCAGAATATGTATATTTTTCAAATAGTTTATTATTATCTAGGTTATATATATATGTAACAGCCTCTTTTAATTCATATTGTAAATTAATTAAATTTTCTTTCAAATCTTCAAATATTCTATTAGTTGCTTTTAAATATTCTTCATCACTACCATAATTATTGCTTAATTCAGAAATATAGCCATCTGATAAGTCTTTTAATATTTCAAATCCATATGCATAAAAGAATGTTTTATAAGCACTTTCATAATTAGATAGATCAGCATTTAAAAATCTTAATAGTAGAAGCCCTAATTTTTCGTGAAATGGAAAATATAAAGTGGCAGGATGTTTTAAGCCATTGTCTGTTTTTGCATTTTCTTTATAAAAAATATCCAATAAATGATTATCATAATCTATATGATAATCTGCTTTATAATAATATAATGGTGTAGAATAATATTCTTTTTTTGTTTCTTTATTAAACCAAATATAAAAGCCATTAAAAAAATTTACTTCTGGTAAAATGTTACTCATTTCAATACTTTCCTCCAATATTTGTGTAACAGAATGATAAACAATATAAAAAAAATAATAAATTGTTATTGACATTCTATAATCATTATACTATAATAGTCATATAATTACAATACTTTTTGCAAAACTAATTGCTAAAATATGTAGACAAAAAATTCACTAAATATTTTGAAAGTATTGAAATAAATATTGGTTTAAGATTTTAAACGAACTATTAAAAACACAATGGAAGTAATTTTGTATATTGAATTTTTTTATTATTTAGGTGTGAAATTGTAGTTTGTTGAAATAGAGAATATATAAAAGAATGGAGGTGAGAGTCATAAGACGAAAGTTAGACAGCAAAGGAACAAAAGACAAAATAATAGAATTATTTTTTGAAAAGCATATAAAACCAGTTGAAATAGCAGAACAAGTTAAAGTTGGTATGTCATATATAACAAAAATAATTCAAAAGGATTCTAGATACATTGAAGAAAAAGAGTCAAGAAAGCTAGATAATCACGAAAAAACTAAAGAGAAAAAAAGAATATCTGCAAGAAACAGAAGAGAAAGAGAAAAACAAGAAAAATTAGAATATCAAAAATTAATACAACAGATAAATAAAGATAATGAAAAATTATCTACTAAAAAGAAAGAAGATGATTTACAATTTGCAAAATGGAACAGAAGCATTTATGAGTATGATGAAAATACAAGTGATTTAGTATTAAAAGATAATATAAATGTAGGATTTGATGTTGCTAAAAGAGTAAGTAATATTATAAATCCAAATATGATAAAGAGTAAAAAAATATATGTTTAAGTTCTATGCTTTGAAAAATCAAAGTGTATTTTTTTTGCTCGATTTAGAAAGAGGTAAATAAAATGATTATATTTATAAAAAAATTAAAAATTTATGATGAATAGCAATAGGTTGAGAGGTTATATAGCTGAATTGATAACCATAAATAGCTATTCACGAGAAAGGAATAGGTATTTATATGAAACAAGAATATAAGATAAAAGAAATATTTGATGAAAAATCAAAAACATTAGAAGAAAAATTAAAAGATATATTTATAAATTATTTAAAAGAGAAAATTACTCAATAGAAAATAGGCAAGTATATATGCTTTGAAGTATATACTTGCCTAAAATTGTAAATATGTGTTGCAAATTTTTTCTATAAATTATATAATTCAGTTATAAATTGGATAGGAGGAAACCTATTGTTATTAGAAAGAGAGGTTTTATGATAACAATAGCAAATCCTGAGAAATATGTTGCAGGATTATATGAAAGATTATCCAATGAGAATATTGAAGTTGGTAATGGAGATGTAATAGTATCTCACGAAGATGAATTAGAAAGTGGAAGTATCAGTACACAAAAATTATTTTTAAGAAATTTTTGTAAAGACAACAATATACAAGTATATGATGATTATACTGATGATGGATTTTCTGGTGCAACTTTTGATAGACCAGACTTTAATAAAATGATACAGGACATTGAAAAAAAGAAAATAAATTTAGTAATAGTAAAAGACTTATCTAGATTTGGAAGAGTATCAAATCAAATATCGTACTATTTAGAAGAATACTTTATTGAAAAAGGTGTAAGATTTATTGCAGTAACAGATGATATAGATACAGGAAGTATTGAAACATCAGAAGATATGGTGCAATTCAAAGCATTTTTTAATGAATGGTTTTTAAGAGATACATCTCGAAAAGTTAGAAATGGGAAAAAAACTAGAGCAAAAGAAGGAAAAGTAATGGTAACTTATCCTACTTATCGGTTATAAAAAAGATCCATTAGATAAAAATCATTATGTAGTTGATCCAGATACAGCACCAATAGTAAAAAGAATTTTTACACTTGCAAGAAATGGAAAGACACCAACTGAAATAGGAAAAATTCTAACAGATGAAAAAGTTTTAGTACCATCAGAAGTAGTAGGAAATGGACATGTTAGAAAAGATGGAATAAAAAGAGGTTGGAATAGAAATACAGTTAAAAGAATATTACAAAATATAACTTATTTAGGTTGTGTATCAAATGGAAATGTAAAGAAAATTAACTATAAAAGTAAAAAGATAATGACGATGCCAAAAGAAGATAGAATAATTGTTGAAGAAATGCACCAAGCAATAATTGATAAAGAAACTTTTGATATAGTACAAGATTTGATAAAAAGTAGAACAAGTGTAAGAACTAAAACTTATGATTGGCTATTAAAAGGAGTAATTACTTGTAAGGAATGTGGAAAGAAGTTAAGTGTAGTACCACAGAAACATCCAAATAAAACAACATTTTATTTAAGATGTAATACTTATGCTTGTAATACCCAGTTACACTTATGCACTCCACATAGCAATAATTTGGAAAAGGTAACAAATTTTGTTATAGAACAAATTAAAAAGAGATGTAGTGAGTTTTTAAGTGAAGAACAATATTCAAAACTTGCAGATAGTTCAAGAAATAAAATACTAAAATCTAAATATAATGTTCAGAGTGAATTAAAGATTTTAGAAAAGAAAGCAAGAGATATTAATAAGATAATAGATAAATTATTTGAAGATAAATACAAAGGCTTATTTGAAGATGAGGATTTTACAAGAGTATATTCAAAACAAATTGAAACAAGAAAAGGCATTGAAGAAAGGATAAAACAATTAGAAAAAATGCAGGAAAAAGAAGATTCTTCAATAGATATAAATAAACTTGTTAAAGATTTTGTTAATATGAAAGAAATAACAAGAACAATGCTTGTGTCTCTAGTTGATAAAATAGAAATATCAGAAAGTAAAGAAATAACAATATATTATAAATTCAATATTTTAAATATGAGAAAATTAGAAGATGAAATAGAAAAAGTAAGTTAGATTTAAAAATAGTCATAACGGAATATTAGGACAATAATTGTGCTAATAATATTAGCAGGAGTCACAATTTCAGTATTAACAGGTGACAACAGTATAATAAATAGAGCAATCCAAGCAAAAGACAATACTAAGGTCACAGGTGCTGTAGAGCAAGTAAGAATAGCAACTATTCGGAGCTGTTGACACTGATCAAAGTATAAATTTTGATACTTTAAATGATAATTTAAGGCAGATTCCTGGAATTCAAGATGATGTAAACATAACTGAATTACCTGCAATTGTCAATGTTGATGGTACAGATGTTGAAATCGACAAATTTGGAAACTCAAAATCATTTATTAAAAAGGAATGGACAGAAATCAAAACAGATTCAGAAGCAGAAACCGAAACCGATAAAAATAACGCAATAACAGATGGAAATGTAACTGTAAAAATTGGAGATTATGTTGAATATAATCCAGCTTTAGAGGCAACAAAAACACAATACAAATCTGAAAAAAGTAAAAATGGTTATGCAGATCAAGTTTTTGATGTAAATAGTTACACTGGAAAATGGAAAGTTTTAGGATTTGAAGATGGACAAATTTTATTGACTTCTGAAGATTTAATTGGACCAACTTCAGGCGGTAAAGTAGAAAGTGGAGTTAATTGTTTTTGCTTAACTGGTCAAGATGGAGTAAAATATGGAAGTGACGAATTAGAAGCTATTTGTAAATTTTATGCAAATGGAAAATTTGCCACACGAGGAAGAAATTTAACAGTTGATGATTTAAACAACATAACTGGTTATACACCAAGCTTCGATAAACTTTCTTCAGGTGCAATTTATGATGAGGATATGACGTTTTCATGGAACGGAAGTAATGGTCCAGCATTTGTAACAAAAAACAGTGTATATGGAAATATTTCTGGAACTCTTTCAAAAAGTCATAAAGCAAAAGGTTTCAACTGGATTAATTATGATACAAAAACATGGAATAACTCTCCATTTTCATCAGTAGCACAAGTAATTACAACATTACATATAGATTATTACTACTATTGGATTTCTTCTCTAAACATTAAACAAAATTTTCTTGCTATTGGCTTAGATACTTCAAGTGTTGAATATAAATTAATGTTTACAAATTCAAGTGGTAATTCTGATGGATACTGTTATTGGACTTCTTCAAATTTTACAAATGGAAATAAAGATTATATTTCCTATGGTCTTTATGTAACAGAAGAAGGCTTAGTAGTAGGTGGAGCTCCATTATATTATTCTTATGGAGAAGACGAGCTTGGATACTATGGTATTAAGCCAATTATAAAACTTTCATCTCAAATTAAACTTACACCAAATGGAGAAAATAACTTCTCAATTTCGTGGGATGAAAATTATTGATACTATAAAAAAACATTTTGTGCCATCTATTTTAATAATTATCTGGTACAAAATGTTTTTTATATTTTGTCTTATTTACCTCTTAATATTTTTTTCATAAATATATAATTTACTCTTTTACATATTTTCCATTAACTTTTTTAACCACATCTCCAACTTCTAATTCAGGATAAGCTTCTCTATATTTAGAAACAAGCCCTCCACCATTTTCATAAGTTAAGAAAATTTTATCGTTTGTAGCTTCTTTAACAATAAATCTTTGATTTTCGTCATCTTGCAATGCTGCATACATTTCATCTAACTTATATTTTGCATCAGGATGTATAATTTCTACTTCTCCATTGTAAATTTTTAAAATTTCATTTTGCAAAAATAATTTTGACCCTAAATCTAAATTATAAAAATCATTTTTTTCCATTTCATATATATTTGAATCAATTCCCTTTTCATGTAATTTATTTTTATACTCATCAGATATTGAAATATATATATCAAACTCTTTTCCGTTTTTTGAATTAATCAAAGTTATTTTCTCGTCTTGAATTCCAGAAACTATGCAAATATCTTCCTCATCAATACATGTAGCATTATTTTTTTCTTTAATTTTCCTCCTGCTTTCTTCAACCTTTCTTTCGAATTCTTCAAAAGGATTTATTTCTTGAATTTCTTTTTCAGCTATTTCTTCTTGTTCTATTGAATTTGATAATTGTTTCAAAAAACTTGACACTATTCCTTCTTCTTTATCGCTATTTAGTTTACTTTCATTAAGATTAAAATCAAATAGATTCATCAAATCACCTTTCTTTTTATATGTATTTTAAATCATATACTCCTTGTATTCACTTATATCCTCTGCTTTTGTTGCCATATAAGCATTTGTCATCTTATTCTCTCCGGTTAATTCTTCTCCTAGCCAATCCGGAATTTTGTAGTTATTGGCTTGTTCAATAGAATTAAACTCTATTTCAGCCACGCAAACTCCTTCGAAAAAATCATGAAACATATCAAGTTCAACCTTAAGACCATCTTCTAGTGGAATTATATATCTTGTTTTTAAGATTGTTCTTCCTTCTTTTGCCTCTAATAAATCTTGGTATATATTTTCTGGTAATTCTATATTATTTTCTCTATATTCAATAGAACCTTTTTCGACTCTTACTTTTTTTGAAAAAACACAACGTATTTCGTTTTCTTTTATAAATTTTCTTAATCTTATAGAAGAACCACCTTTATTTAAATAGGATTGTTCTATTGTTTTATGTTCGTATTTTTCTAAGTTTTCTGGTAATCTTTTTACTTTATATTTCTTTTCAATCTCAATTTCCTTTGCCATGTTTTCCTACCTTACTTTTTATTCAACTTCTGTTTTCCATAAAGAGTGTTTGTTACAATAAGCATAAATTGTTGACCCTGGAACATATTTACAATGAGCTACTGCTTCTTGCCCTGGTTTAAAATACGTTGTTACTTCTTTTCCTTCAAATACTATACTAATCCATTCTATATAATGTTCTTCTTCCATTACATGATTTACTTTTACAAATATTTTTCCGTCCTTTACTTCATAAGTTGGAACATGCTTTTCAACTGCTGCATCTACTGAATTTGGAACTAATTCTTTCATTTCTTCTCCACAACATTGTATACCACATGAACATTTGCATTCTTTTAATTCTTTAACTAATGCTCCGCATTTTAAACATTTTCTTAAAACTAATTCTCTCATCATTATTCTTCCTTTCTTGCACAATTTTGTAAAATATTTTGTGCCTTCTATTTTTTTTATAAATTTATCTTTTTTATATCATAAACAATTGTAATTATCAAGTACTTATGTTTTATTTTTTATATTTGAGGCGGTATGCCGATGCCTAAACCTTAGGGATTAGTACATTTTATTAATGGATTCATCTTTTTTTCTTTAATAATCCAATTTAATATAATTTGATTTTGTGTTTTATTATATTTGTTTGCTAATTTTTGCTTATCATAAATCCACCTTCTTATACTAAAAGTATTCCACCATTAACATTCAAATTCTCACCATTAATATAGTCTGCTTCTTCACTTAATAAAAACAAGACTGCATTTACAGTGTCTTTAACTTCACCTAATCTTTTACTTGGATTTTTTTGTGCAGTTGCTTTTATTTCCTCATCGGTATAACTTTGTCTTGCAAGTGGTGTTAATGTCAATGATGGACTTACTGTATTAACTTTTATATTATATTTTGGAGTTAATTCTAAAGCACAGCATTTTGATAACATAACAGTGGCTGCCTCGGCCGTACAGTAAGCAACTGAATCTCCTACTGGTCTAGATGCAAGTCTAGATGCAATATTAACTATTCTTGGAATTTTAGAATCTTTTAATAAGTCAATAGCATATTTTATACACATCCACCTTCCAACAAGATTAACATCTAATTCTTTTCTAAATTCTTCTGAAGTTAAACTTTCTATTGAATTGATTTTATCATAGGCCGCATTATTTACTAAACCATCTAATTGTCCAAATTTTTCTTTTATAATTTCAAACATTTCTTTTACATCATCTTCTTTTGAAACATCAGCTTTTATAAATAATACTTTATCATTATATTTTTTGAACATTTCTTTAGTTTTATTTGCATTTTCCTCATTATGAGAATAATTTACAATAACTTTTGCTCCTAATTCTAAAAGTTTTTTTGCTATTCCTTGACCTATTCCAGAAGTAGCACCTGTTATTAAAATTACTTCATCATTAAAATTCATTATATACCTCCATGTATCACTTTTTTGATTTTTATTTATTCTTCCTGGATAAACTCTAATTGCTTTTATAGTTTATTGATTCATCTTTTTCTATCTATTTTATATATTCTTCATCCTTTTCATAATTCCCTTTTAATTTAAATTTATAATCTACATCTATTATTGAATAAATTTCTGGGTTGTCTTTTTAACCGTTAATCTCTACTCTTATTATATTAATTAATTTTTCTGCACTTTTAGGTTCTTGTAAGTTATACTTAATATGTTACTTTATTACTTTCAAATCTTGTTTTGAATCTTTTGAATATTCGATTTTATACTTTAACATAGATACATCACTATTTTATATTAAAAGTGAATAACTATAAAATACAAAAAAATGGAAGCTAAAAAGTTATGAAACAATAAAAATAAAAAAATTTAATCTTTATTGCTGGAATATTCAAAAATCATTTGACATATAATAAAAAAAGTAGTATACTATATTTAGCTTAAGCAAGAGAGTTGTTTGTAAGATGACAATTGTTCGAGATATGTTGACCGCATATCTCTTTTTTTTTGCAAAAAATAAAGCGGATGACCAGACCGCTTTGATTAGCTTGCACTAATCTTGAGTTTTTTGACTATCTTCTTTATTATCGTTACTAAGTAATAATAAAACAATTAGACGCCAAATTAATTCGTAAGATGACAAGTTGCTCACCCCCTTCAAAAAGATTTCCTTTATGAAAAGGATGTTCTTATTATACATTATTTTTCTTCCCAAAACAATATTTACTTACATTTTATTCATTTTTTATTTTCCAATTGAAGCAATTATGAGCAGGTTAAACGAAATATGTTTAACTGTTAGAATTTTGGATGATAATTTTAGATATAAAATATAGAAAAACAAATTTTTGTTTTTTAGTAGAAAACTATTGATTTTTATTCATTAATAAAGTATAATCTATAACCAGATGAGAAAAGCAAGATGTGGTGTATCGTATCCTACTTGAGAGGAGGCGATGCATATGTTATTAGAACAAGTTTACTTATTTTTTATATACATATTATTTTTTGAACTTGCAATAGTAACCGTTGTCGCTATTGCCTTATTTGTAGCTTTAGTTGTTACAGTAAGAAAATTAGACAATGAAAAAAACACATCTCTGTTGGATCGTTAGAGATGTATTTTAATTTAAAATATTAATCAAACGATACGCCACATTTCTGTGGTATCTCATCTTTCTATAATTATTATACTCAAATTACATGAAAAAGTCAAATAATTTACAAAAATTTTTACAAAATTTATATTTGAGGCGGTATGCCGATGCCTAAACCTTAAGGTTTAGATGAAAAGTTAAATAGCTTAATACTAGCAGATTTTAGGCATAATAAAAAGTAGGTACAAGTACCTACTTTTTAAATTCTATGGTGCGGGCGACGTAGACATTTACAACTCGCTGGTTCTCTTGACGATTGATATAAAATCAATCAAGCTAATATTACTTTTACTTTAGCATATAATTATTTTGAATTTCAATAAATTTAAGAATAAAATTTATTGAAAATTTTCAAATTGTATTGTAAAAAAATAGCATAAATGGTAAAATTCCATTATATAAATTTATTTTACAAAAGAAAGCGAGGTGAGATTATGGAAGAAAAAAATATAACAAAAATTAGTTTATCAACGTTTTTACTAATAATGGCTATAATTGTAATTATAATCATGGGAGTCGTTATTTATAAACTTAATAATGATAAAACTGCAGAAATTCAAAAATCTACTGACCTTCAAGCACAAGTAAATAGCTTAAATGTATCTGTAAGTGATTTGCAAGAAAAAATAAATAAAGTATCTGAAACAGCAATTTCTATTGAACCAAATCAAACTAACATTACTGATAAAACTACTAATACTATTGAAAATACTAATGATACTGTTTCAAAAACTGAAAATAAAGATACTAATACTAGTTCAGAAAAAAATAAACGAGAATATTTTATAGAAAAGCCTATTAAGTGGACTCCTAATACAAAGTCTTATGATTTTGATACAGATTTTTGGAGACCAAATGATTCTGCCGAATATTATATAGCTACAGATATAAATAATTATTTATGTATTATAAATGCAAAAAAAGAATTAGTTCATAAAACTGATATTGTGATAA
>JAFTFU010000004.1 GCA_017458285.1 Clostridia bacterium
AGGGATTCAAATTGTTATTCATTATACTAATATTAATATTACAGATAAAATGAGAGAGGACCCAACTAAATTATATGATTAGTTAGATTCTACTGGATTATTAACTGAAATTAAAAATAATATGAACGAAAAAGAATTTATAACTCTTTGTGATTGGTGTAAAGAAACTTGTGAGCATCTTTATTCTTATCGCAATAGTATTTATGCTATTTTAGATGCAATGACTAATGATTATGATAATTTGAAATTAGATATTGAAGAAATTCAAAAAGATGTTAAAGATCCAGAAACATTAACTGTTCTTAAAGATGTTTTAACCAAAATGGGATAATATAGTTTATTACTTTTTAAAGAAATTTAAAGAGTAATCGGGGCGGAGAAGATTATTCTCTGCCCCGTTTTTATTTTTATGCATAGAAATAAAATAGGAGAGAAAGGAGATAGAATATGGCTAAACAACTTAATGTTGATGTTAATCTTAATACTGCAAAAGCTGAAGCTTAGTTAAAAAATTTACAAAATATGTTAACTCAAGCTATTTAGGGTGCTAGTGGTCAAAAAGGTGGATTAACTAAGGAAATAGTGCAAGCAACAGAAGCTGCAGCTAAATTAAAAGTTATGTTAGATTAGTCTATGAATCCAAAAACAGGAAATCTAGATTTATCAAAATTTTCATAGCAATTATCAAAATCTAAAATGACATTATCTGATTATGGTAAACAATTAACTAATTTAGGCTCTGGTGGAGAAAAGGCGTTTATGTCTTTAGCTCGTTCTGTTGTTTCTGCAGAAACTCCAATGCGCTAGTCTAATAAAACAATGACTGAATTATGGACAACAATGAAAAATACTGCGCGTTGGCAATTGTCTTCAAGTGCATTGCATGCATTTGTTGGTGGTTTATAGAATGCATTAAGTTATGCAAGAGGCTTAAATGAATCTTTAAATTCTATTCGTATTGTTACTGGATAGAGTGCTGAATAGATGAATGAATTTGCACAAAGAGCAAATAAAAGTGCAAAAGAATTAAGTGCATCTACTTTAGATTATACTGATGCCGCATTGATTTATTATCAATAGGGTATTCGAGACGATAAAGAAATAAAAGCAAGAACAGATGCCACTATTAAAATGGCAAATGTTACCGGTGATAGTGCTGCAAAAGTTTCTAACCAATTAACTTCTATTTGGAATAACTTTGCTAAAGGTGGAGAAAATTTAGAATATTATGCAGATGTTATTACCGCTTTAGGTGCAGCAACAGCATCTAGTTCTTCAGAAATTTCTGCAGGTCTAGAAAAGTTTGCTTCTATTGCAGAAGAAACTGGTTTATCTTATGAATATGCAACTTCTTCATTGGCAACTATTGTTGCTACAACTCGTTAGAGTGCTGATGTTGTAGGTACTGCTTTAAAGACAATTTTTGGTCGTGTTCAAAGTTTGAATTTAGGTGAAACTTTAGAAGATGGAACCACTTTAGGTAAATATTCTAAGGCTCTATCTCAAGTTGGAATTGACATTAAAGATTAGAATGGTCAATTAAAAGATATGGATGTTATCCTTGATGAAATGGGTAGCAAATGGGAAACTTTGAATCGTGACTAGAGAGTTGCTTTAGCTTAGGCTGTTGCTGGTGCAAGGCAATATAACCAATTAATGGCTTTAATGGAAAATTATGATTTCTTTAAAGAAAATGTTGCTGTTGCTTTGGGGTCTGAAGGAGAACTTCAAAAATAGGCTGATATTTATGCAGAATCTTGGGAGGCTGCTAAAACAAGAGTTCGTGCGGCTGCGCAAGGTATTTTTGATGAATTAATTAGTGATGATTTCTTTATTTCTGTTAATGATGCTATTGCAGGTTTATTAAATGGTGTTGATAGTTTAATTAATGCAATGGGTGGTTTACCAGGAGTATTAGGAATGGTTGGTTCACTTGCAACTAAAGTTTTTAAAACATAGATGACTCAAGGCATTGAAGGAGCTATTAATGGTTTAAAGACTTTTACTGGTGTATCTACTATGGAAGCCAATATTTTAAGATAGCAAGCAATGACTGCCGCAAAAGGTTTTACTCCTTCTGATGGAGGAACTAAATCTTTATAGATGGAAAGCGCAGGAATGTTACGTAGCTTAAAATTAGCTGATTTATATTAGAAAAAACGTGAATAGATTGCAGCTTAGGGTAAGTAGATTTCGGCTGGAGATGCTGCAAGAGTAACAGCATTAATGTAGGTTTTAGATTTAACTTAGTAGATTGCAGTAGCTTAGTAGAAAGAATATGAAGCAGCAGAAAAAACTACGATGCAAGATAGGACAAGATTAAATTCTAAAATGAATATTGCTGCTACTAAAAAAGCAAAAGCTACTTTAGGAGCAGGTGCATCTAAAAGTGAAGTTGCAGCATAGGCAAAAGAAATTTTAGATCCGGCTCAAAAATCTTGGATGGGATTTTAGGAGAATGCGGAAAAAGCTTTATTGGCATAGAGTGGCCTAGAATCTATGAAGAATGGAGAAATATTAACAGCTAGTCAAATAAATGGTTTGAATGATGCGTTAATACTTTAGGCAACTTAGGCTGCTTAGAGAGAAGCTGATTTGCGATAGAGATAGGATAAGTGGCAATCAGAATATGATGAATTATAGTAGAGAAAAGCTTCTCGATCAGAGGAAGATTTTCCTGAATAGGATAAAAAACGATTAGAGAATTTAGAAAAAAATTTAAATAAAGGTTAGGCTGAAATTGAAGCAGAAGCAGATAAACAGCGATAGGCAGAATCTTTAAATAGGCAGCAAGAACATATAAAAAATAAATTAAATGCAGAAAAACAATATTAGGAAGAATTAAGTAATTTAGAGCAAGATTTAAATGATGATAAAATTTCTAAAGAAGAAAAACAAGAAAAATAGCGTAGAAAAAATTAGTTAAATGATTGGTTTAATTATTAGCAAGAAAATGGGTTAGATTCTAAAAGTTTAATTGATAAATTTTAGCAAGAAATTAACCCAGAGGCTTTTCAATCTTTATTAGATGATTTAATTGCAGATTTGCATTTAGATTTAGATAATTTAGATTTAGAAGAAGGCAGTTTTGAACAATGGCTAGCCGATAAAAGAGCTGAATTAGAAGCTGGAGTTCAAGCTGAACGTTCAGAGGATGCTAGTGATTAGGCAGCAAAAGATGTAGCCAAAGAAATTGATAATTTAGGTGCTTAGTCTTTTGATACTTTAGCTGAAGGAGTTACGAATGCATTTTAGGGTGTTAGTAATTTAACGATGGGATTTTCTTCATTACAACAAACATTGGTTACTTTAAATAATACTGATCTATCTTTTGGAGAAAAATTCTTATAGGTTAGTATGTCATTATCTATGGCATTACCAATGATTGCATCTGGTGCAACAGCTATTGTGTCTGGATTCAAAGGAATTGCTTCTGGCGCTACAGGTATGATAAAGTCTATTGTATTAGCTAATTCTGCTATGAGTATGTCAGAAAAAGCTATTGTATCTTAGAAATTAGCAACTGATGCTTCTTCTATTTCTCTTCGTAAATTAGTTGCTTCTAATGCACAAAGTACTGCAGCTTCCGTTGCAGCTGGAAGTGCTGCTGGGGCAGAAGCTTCAGCGTTTGGTGTATTAGGTGCTGCTGCTAAAGCTGCGGCAGCAAGTATTGGTTCTATGATTATGACAGCTTTACCATTTATTGCTATAGCGGCAGCTGTTATGGCAGCTATTATTGGAATTAAAAAAGCAGTAGAATATTAGCATTCTCAAAGTGCTGAAGGACAGTTAGAGGCAGCATAGGAAAGGGCAGAAACTTTTACTACAGCTTTACAAGATGCTAAAAGTGCTGCCGAAGAATTAAATAGCGCTTTTGATAATTATAATAATGTTTAGAATGCGTTAGATGAATGTACACGTGGAACATAGGAATGGCGAGACGCTTTAGTTGATGCTAACCAAGAAGTGTTAGACATTTTAGATAAATATCCTGAATTAGCTGAATATGTTAATCAAGATAGGAATGGTAGATGGACTATAAGCGATGAGGGCTGGGAAACTGTTCAATAGGAAGCCAATGATAGAATTATAAAAACTTAGGCTGCTAAAAATTTAGCTGATTAGGAAGTAGCTCAGAAGCAAAGTATTGTTGATTAGGAAGATATTTTAGATTAGTTTACAGACGGAGCTTTTGTTCGTAAGAGCAAAATTTAGGATTTAATTAAAGATAATTGGGAAGATATTGCTAATTCATTAAACCCAGAAAAAACAGTTAAAGATATTTTAAAGGATGCTGGATATAGTACTGATAAAAATTAGAATGGTGTATATGCAAATCCAGATGTACGTCGTTTATTAGAAAACATGCGTACGAATGATTTAACGTAGCAAATGCGAGAATGGGATTAGTAGAATCGTTTAAATAATCAAAGAGCTTTAACATAGAATCAAATTTTAGCATAGTCCGCTTTATCTCAAGATGAAAAATATGCAGATTCTAAAAATTTAAATGATATAGCTAATATTGTAGCTAGACAATTACCTAAAGAGACTGAACCAAAACGTGAAGAATATGAAAAATAGTTTGGAACTGGAGCGGGAAAATTTAAATTAGAAAATGAAGCTAACGCAAAAAAATATTTATCTGATGCTTTAGGTATTGATTTAGATGATTTAACTTATTTTTAGTTACATGGTAATGGTGTTGATTATAAAGTTGAGGGTAGCGATGAAGTTTAGACAGCGACTAAAGCTGATATGTCAGCATTTTTAGCCGCTGCAGATGCAGCTATGGAATTAGCTGGAGCATTAGGTTCTGCTGCTGATGCTGCATTATAGAATGCGGATTAGGCTATAAATAAAAATATTGAAGGGGCTGAAGCCGCAAAAGAGTTCGCAACTACTGGAAGTTTTGGTGGTGCAACTTATGAAGATGCTGTTGAATTTTGGAAGGGTATGGATACTTAGGAAGAGTTTGATTCTAAAATGTCTGAAGTTTTTGGTAAAGATTGGGTTGATAGTTTAGGATTCGAGAGTGCAGAAAAGGCATATCAAGAAGCATAGGAAAGTGCTTAGGTTTCAATGGATGCTTTTTATGAAGCTGTAAATACTACAACAGATGAAACTTTAGATAAATTAAATAAACGCAGAGCTAAAAAACCTATTTCAATGGAAGAAGCTACTGATTTTATAGAAGCTGAAAATGCAAAGTTATTAGAAGAAGATATTTCTATAAAAGATAAAGTTCCAAAATCTTATTCAGAATTAGCTGAAGCAGCTTCAAATTTAGGAACAATACAAGATTTAGTAAATGGAAAATTTGCTGATGGTACTCAATTATCTGAAGAATAGGCAGAAGCATTACAATCTTTAGCTTAGGGTATTACTGGTGGCGAAGCGGCTTTAAGTACTATTATGGATGGTAACTTTATTGCGGATGCTGAAGGTCTGCAAGAATTAATTAATGAAATCACTGATGCTGCTGAAGCTGAATAGAGATTAGCTGAAAATGCAAAAATTTTAGATTATCATAATTTAGTTGATTAGATGCGTGAATTAACTAATAGTGGTTAGACTTGGGATTATACTATTGCATCTAATATTGATAGTTTATTGGTAGAAGCTGATGCTACTGAATTATAGATTCAAAAATTAATGTTATTAAGAGCTGGGGTAGAAGATACTGTAGCAGCTTTAAATGAATTTGATTAGGCATTATCTGCTGATGAGGGTTCTGATATTTCTGATGAGTTTGGTAGTCGTTTAAAGAAATTTAAAGAATTAGCTGAAGAAGGAAGAATTGGTTCGGCTGCTTATCAAGAAGGCTTAGAAATATTTATGCCTGATAAAATTAAAAATATGGAAGCTAGTCCAGAGAGAGAATAGGCAGTTTAGGATTTTATTACTAATACATTAAGTCGTTATACAGATTTAGAATCAGGAACAACAGGAACTACTGAAATTGCTCATTTGACAGATGACTTAGAAAAATATGGCGCCTTAATGCATGATGAAAATGGTAATATGCATCTTGCAGAAAGTCAAAAAACTATTGAAGATTTAGCTGGAACTATTGGAGTAAGTACTGATGCAATGCGTTCTTATATGACTGCTTGGGCTTAGTTTGATAGTGAGGGTGCAAGTATTTTTTCATAGCTATTAAAGAATTCTTCAGATGTAAATGATCAAATGTTAGCTAATGATTTAACTACAACTTAGTTAATGGAAGATTAGCAACGTTTATATAAAGAAGGAAAACAAGGCTCAGATGAATGGAAAGCTAATGCACAAAAAATGGCTGAAGCTGATACTTAGCGAGCAAAAATTGCTTAGTAGGCTACTTCTAATGTTTAGAAATATATGGATAATTAGAAGTAGTATTCTCAAGAAAGTGTTGATGCTGCCTTAGAGAATTATAATAAATTAAAAGAAGCATATGATTCAAATTCAAAAGTAGATGGAAAAATGGTTACTGAAGCAGATGTTTCTTAGGCATTAGAAGCTTATGCTGAAGTTAAACGAAAAAAAGAAGAAATTGAAGAACCTTCTGAATTAGAAATTAATTTAGCAATGGAGGGTTTTGATGCTTAGATTGATGAAAAAATTGCTTAGATAAAAGAATTAGGCGGAGTAGTTCAAGAGAATGAAGATGGTTCTATTTAGGTAGATGTTAGTGCTGTAGGATCAGAAGAAGCGATTAGCGAAATTTCAAATTTAGAATCTGATATTAATGAAATAAATGGTTAGAAAGCTGAAGTAACTGCTTAGTTTAATTTAGAAAAATCTGATGACCCATTATAGTATGCAAAAGATTTAGCTGAAGCTGAAAATGCTGTTCCTAAAACAGTAGCTCCAATTTTTAGTGCTCCTGGCGCGGCTACAGCAAAAAAGTTAGCATAGGATGTAGCTAGCGCAGCTAATAGTGTTCCTCGTTTAGTAACAGTGACATTTAATGCCGTGAAAACTGGCGATTGGAGTGGTTCAACCGGTGGAACTAGTGGTGGAAAAACTCGTCGAGGAGGTAACGGTTATGAATGGACGGGTTCTGCTTAGAGTTAGGGTTCTGCGCATGAATCTGGATCATGGGGAATTCCTACAACTGAAACAAATACTTTAGTAGGAGAATTAGGTTAGGAATTAGTTGTAAGTCCAAAAACTGGAACTTATTATACTGTTGGAGATAATGGTGCTGAATTTGTTAATTTAGATAAAGGGAGTATTGTTTTTAATCATAAGCAGACTGAAGAATTACTTAAATATCGTAAAATTAATACTCGTGGTTAGGCTTTATTTTAGGGTAATGCAAGATATTTAAGTAAAGAGGTTAAAGAAGAAAAATCCGTTGGTCTTTGGTCTAATAATGGGAAGAATAATAACAATAATAATTATAATAATAAACTAGATACTCAACAAATTAAAAATAATACTAAAACAACAGCTAAAAATACTGGTGCAACTGCGGCAGCTGCAGAAGATATAAAAACATATGAACAATAGTTAGTAGATTTAGTTCGTGATTAGATAGATGTTTATAAAACTTTAGATAAAACTATTAGAGGTTTAGAACATGCTTATAAAAATTATACTCGTAATAATGATAGATTAACTGGTCAAAATTTAATGAATAATATGGAAAAAGGTATTTAGGCTGGTGCTTAGCTTTATTAGTAGTATTTAACTAAATTTAAACAGACTCAAACTGAATATCAAAAATCTTTAGATAGATTTACAAGTGCTGAAAAAAATGGAATTTAGTGGATTGAAAAGGTTTTTGCTGGTGGCACTTATGATAAAGATGCAAAATTTCATCAAGAAGTTCGTAGTGCTGATGGGACTAATATGATTGAATTTTATTAGAATCGACAAGATGCTAAAGGTAATACATTATTAAATCCTAATGCTGTAAGATATGATGCAGAAGGCAATTTAACTTGGATTGATGAAACTGCTTTACAAGAAGCTGCAGCAAAAGATTTAGAGTATTGGCAAGAATATATTAATCAATAGAAATATGTTAATGAAGAAGATAAAATAAGAGCTGAAAATGAATTAGCTAATGCTAAAGCTCGTCATGATTATATTATGAAAATAATTGATGAAGAGAGCTCAGCTTATAATGATATGATTGATGCCGAAGAATAGGCTCAAGATATGTTAGAAGAATTACATGATTTAGCTCAAGAAAAAATAGTAAAAAAATTAGAAATACAATTAGATTTCAATGAAACAGCCATGAAACCTTTAGAGTTAAAAATGCGAATATTAGAAGATTCAACTTTTGGCATTGCTGAATCTATGCAAAAAATATATAATTTTTCTGATTCTGATTTATTTGTTGCAATAGATAGATGGCTTAATCCGGAAAGTTTAGCATCAACTAATTTTTATTAGCGTGGAAATGATTAGTGGTCATATGCTTTAAATGAATTAGATGCATATACTCAATTTTATCGTGAATCTGAAGATGCTATTAATAGAATTTTTACTGATCCAAAAGCAATTACTTCTGAATCTGAACGTTAGAATTTAATTAAATTTATTGATGGTGCTACTGGAGCTTTAAATAAATTATTAGATTATACAGAAAAAATTGGAGAATCAGGTTCAAAAGCTTTTGAAAAATTTGGTGAATAGATTGCTAGAGTAACTAAATAGATGGAAAGTAATTTTAGTATTTTAGATCATTTTAAAAATGTTGCAGATTTATTAGGATTAAATTATAATCATGATTTATTAGAAGGTATTGCAAATAGTTAGTTAGAAGCTAGTGAAATTATGTGGAGAACTGCTGAACAAGAATTAATTTCAGCTAAAAAAATGCGAGATGATGCAAAATCTACTTATGAAGATTTATTAGCTTCAGGAGATATTCAAGGTGCTGAATTTTATAAAAAAAGTATGTTGGATCCCGCAGAAGATTATTATGAAGAAACTCTTTCAAAAGCACAAGATGCTACAACTAAATTTGCACAAAGTATTTAGAATAAATGGACAACCAGTTTTGCTAAAATAAAAGCTGCCTGGGAACAAACAGCTACTTTTGGTTCTAATTTTGATGCCTTAACTAAATCTATGGATAAAGCTAGATCTGTTTAGGAAGAATTGGTTACTACTACTAATAAAATGTATGAAACTAATACATTAATTAGAAAGTTAAATCAAGATATTAATAAAACAGATAGTTTAGCATCTAAAGAAAAATTACGTAATTTTTAGCAAGAAATTGAAGGTCGTTAGAAAGATGTTTAGATGACTAAAGCTAGTTTAGATATTTTAAAAGCTCGTTATGAATTATTATAGGCTGAAATGGCATTAGAAGATGCTAAAAATGCGAAATCAACAGTTCGTTTATAGAGAGATAATGAAGGTAATTATGGCTATGTTTATACAGCAGATCAAGATGATATAGATGATGCTGAATAGAATTTAGCTGATAAATAGAATGACTTATATAATTTAGTATTAAATCAAACAAATGATTATCATGAAAAAATGGTTGCTTCTCGTGCTGAATATCTTGCGCGTGTTGAGGAAATAATGAATGATACAACTATTGATGAACAAGAGCGTGCTAGACAATTAGCAGAATTAAGAAAATAGTTTGATCAAGAATGGTAGATATATGAAGGTAATATTACTGAAGCAGTTTATTATTTAAATCAAGAAGCAGTAGATGGAATGTCAGAAGCATATACAACTATGTATGATGATAGAATTGTTCGATTAGATGAATGGATGAATATATGTAATGAAAAAGAAGGAGATTTATAGGATTTATTAGATGAAGTGAATTCTAAAAGAAATGAAGTAAAAGAAAATACTGTTACTGGGTTAGGTGAAATTAAAGATCGAACTACTGATATTATTAATGAAAATGGTTCTTTATCTAAACAAATTACTGGAAATATTATTCCAACAATGGAAAGTGAAATGATTGCTGTGAGTAATTTAACAGAAGCTTTTTCTAAGAAAATAGATAAAATTAAAGAAACAATTGATTATTATCAAAATTTAATTGATGTTGCTACACAAGCTTTAAATCTTATGAGTATGACAGATAATTCCGAATCTTCTTATGATCATAGTTTAAGATAGGGTGATTATTTAGTTAGCGGCAATTTAGCTGGTTATGCTGAAGAAAATTCTTTACGTTCTAAAGCTGCACGAAATATGTCAAAAGAAAATGGGTATAAATGGAATTAGATGGAATTAGTAACTATTTAGGCTATAGCAAATGAGCAAGGAGAAGATTGGAATGTAATCGGTAATTAGGTTTTAAATGGAAAAACTGATTTTACTGGTAAAGGTGCAGATGTTTTAAATTTGATGGGAAGTCAAAGTAGTACTCGTAGTAAAAACAATTCTGATGATTAGACTGCATTAGCTTAGTATTTATTAGATACTGGATAGGAAGCATTAGCTAAAAATATCAATTTAGATTAGTATAATATGAGTGATGAAGTTAGAAAAGAATTAAAAAATGCTGTTAGCGGCGATACGGGAATGTATACTGGTGAATGGGGTTCAAGCGGTAAACTTGCAATTCTTCATGAAAAAGAATTATTATTAAATAAAGACGATACTCTTAATTTCTTAAAAGCATTAGAAGTGGCTAAAGAAGGTTATTAGCAAGCTATTTAGATGCAACAATTACAATCTTTAT
The DNA here is from genome assembly GCA_017458285.1 of Clostridia bacterium. Lineage (GTDB taxonomy): Bacteria > Bacillota > Clostridia > TANB77 > CAG-508 > CAG-269. The sequence goes on from JAFTFU010000004.1 coordinate 10,664, forward strand.
ATCAATAGTAGATTGAAGCTTCTGCTGCATCTTTAGCTACTAATTTTTAGAATAATAATGAAAATGTATAGCAAAATGTTACTATTCATGCAGAATTTCCAAATGTTACAGAACGTAATGAAATTGCAGAAGCTTTTAAAACTTTAGTTAATGAAGCATCTCAATTCGCAAATAGATATTAATAAAAAAGGGAGAGATTTATTCTCTCCCTTTTTGGTCTATTTAGAATCATTGACCAGACAAAAAAATTATGTTATTATGATAATAAAAGAGAAAAAGGAGGGAATGGTAATCAATGGATGAAATGAATTATAACGAACAAGTTTTAAAAGCTGTTTAGATAGTTGTTCAAGGTGAGATTAGAAAAGTACATTTTGATCAAACTATTAAAGCTACTATTATAGGCGATGAATCTGCTGATGAAGGACGTTATTGGTGTTCTAATGGCTTTAGTGAATTTTGGGCTTATTCTACTGAAGTTCGTTATCGCAAAAATGATAAAGTATTAGTTACTATTCCAGAAGGAGATTATTCTAATTCTACTAAAGTAATTATTAGTAAATAGGCAGATGAAAATAATTCTCCTTTAATTTTAGCTTCTCCTTTAGCTATGATGGTAGATTTAACTAATAATATGGTTACAGGAGAAATTGAGGAAGCTACTTGGGCTAATTTAGGAAGAGAAAATAATTAGTCTGATTGTAAATATTCTTGGGATATAGATACAAAAGATTTTATTAATTCAGCTGCTTTTTAGTATGGTGTTCCTTTTTACGATAGCGGAGTTAATAAAATTTATGAAACGGATATTACTCGTTTAGGTTTTTCTGCTTAGTTTTCTACTTGGTTAACTGAATATACAGCTATCAGTGGTAATTATGGTATCGCTATAGAATTAACTTTTAAAGATAATGATAGAGAAGGTATCGTTAATAATTATACTGAATTAATTTCTTAGCCCATAGTTAGTGAAATTTATTTTAAAAATTAGACTTCTACAGGTACAAATAAAGTTGAATTAACACCAGAAGAAAGAGCAGCTTTATTTGATATTTTTACCACAGATGCTAAAAAAAGAAGTAGAATAGGTTGGACCACTGATTCAAATAATGCTAATTAGAAAATTCCTACTGGACAATATAAATTAGATGGTGAAAATTTTGTAACAGTTTATAAATATGCGCCTTCTAATGAATTTGTAAAATATATTACTTTTGATTCAGAAGAATTTTTTGGTGATATATATGGATATGATACTTATTATACTAATGAAATAGTTTTTGATGTTAGTGATTTTTCAAAATATGCTATAATAAGAATTAGAGCTTGGTTGTATTAGAGAGATAATTTTAGAGCTATGGATGGTGAATATATTGAGGCTCCATCTGTTAATGATTTTTCTAATATAAATCCGAATATTTTTATGAAAGATCCTTATTTATGTTTAGGGGTAGAAGCAAGTGAATTTATTTCAGATAAAGTAGAATTAATTACTTCTTCTAGTTCTACTTTTTATAAAACTTTAAAATCCCCTGATTCAGAAATTGAAAATGATACTAATGAAAAAAGACGATTAAGAGAGAATTTAAAAAAGATTCATTTACGCTGGACTCATAAAGATGAAAATACTGGAATTATTAGATTAGTAGAACCAGATGAATATCCAGAGGATTATGAAATTCGTTGGTATAGATGGGCTTTAGGAAAACCTTCTTGTGATGAATTTTCTGGTGCTCATTGGGAAAGATTTTATGGTTGTAAAGACACTCCTAATTAGGAGGGGGATTATGCAATTACCCTGGACGAAATTAATACATTAAATGAATAGGGTGATATATGGAGCAGAAATCCTACTAATTAGCTAGATGCTTAGTTATCTCCTAATATAAATAGATCATAGGAAAAAATAAAAGCTATTATTTTAAAAGTAGAATAGCCAGTTTTAACTTCCTATGTTAGAGAAGGAGATACTATAACCGCAAATCCTATTAATGGAGATATTGTATATAGATTTGCGGGAGAAACTAAAGAATTAATTTTTACTAATGATGATGAAGTGCGTAATGAATAGACTTATATAGATATGAATGCTCTTTCCATCCGATTTGATGATGGTAGTAATGGACATTATTTTTTATATAATCGCGCAGGAAATGTTAGTAAAGATTCTGATTTAGAAATTCGTACTTTAACTTTAGTTTTTGATGAAACTAAAACTGAAACTGATGTATATAATAAACCTACAGTGCCCGCAAGCGTACCAATAGTTTGGCATTTTCCGGAATCAATGACTATGATTACTCCAGCTACGACCGCAGGATTAGATGGTAAACCCACTGATGTTCATACGTTTACAAATACTGTTTCTGTTGGGTATTTTATTAAGAAAAGTCTTAGTAGATAGGATAATAATAATACAGTTACAGCAGAAGCTATTATTGATGGGGTAAAATATTCTGCTGCAGTATAGATGTCTTTTGGAACTGCAGGTACTTCTGGTTCAGATTATACTTTAGATATTGTTTGGAATAATAATGCTTTAGATGTTACCAATCCTAAACAAGGATTGCTTATAGGATAGGTTGGTTTATATGATTCAGCGGGTAATTAGATTTTAGGTGATAGTGAAACTATTACTGATTTAACTTCTGATTATGAACTAAAATATGAATGGGAAGTTGCTGAATTAATAGATGATGATGCTGGATATGATTATTCTTATGAAGAATATGGAGTTTTATATCCTATTTTCTCAGAAAGCACTGAAGCTACTTTTGATTAGAATGATGAATTTATTACAGGAGTATCTAATGATAATACTTATGGAGGGTATTATTATTTTATTGAAACAGATAATAACTTAATTAATAAATTTAATGTAATGTGCGGCGATACGGTTTTAACTAGTAAAACATCTATAGCCAATAATTTGAATACTGATACTATTAAAACTAATTTAAAATTATCTATTGAAACATTAGCATTTTATGATTTAGATTAGGAAAAATTTATTTATTTAAAAGATTATTTTTAGGATGTAAATAAATTAAATTTAACTGATATTACAGAAAAGTTATTTAATACATAGTTATATAGAAAAAGAGATGTAGAAAATTTAAGAGTAATTAAAACTATTAGAAATGAACAATTTTATAAAGATTTAATTCATGTTTTTGTAGAAAATGGTGATTTATTATATACTAATTTGTTTAATGATTTAAGTCAAATAAATATACAAAATATAATAGATACTTATGAAGTTCGATTAAAAAGTGCTGCAGAAATAGGTTCTACTCCTTTTTATAATTTTTATTTTAATAAAGAAGTAGAAAAAGAAGAAGTTATGGAAACTGTTGAATCAACTGATTCTACATCTACAGAAGTTAAATTAGTAACAACTGAAATAATTACCATATCTTATTCTTAGTATTTACAAAGTATATTTGAAGAAAATGAAGTGACTGAAGATAATTTTGCAGAAATAACATCTTCTATACAATTAGGTATATTTAAAGAAGATGATGTTTATATAGATTTTGAGGATTTAACGAACGATATTAAAGAATAGTTTTATGAAACTTTATTTAATGCATTATTTGAAACAAATAATTTTTATTATAATTATTTATTAAATAAAAAAGATAATTTAACATTTTAGCTAATTTCTACTTGGGAAAATGAAAAAGAAAAGTATTTTTATGCTCAAAAAATAGATTAGAAATTAAAATATATTTTTTAGTATATTGCCGCAGCTGATGATATAAAAGATAAATTATATAATTCTAATTTTTATGAAAAAACTTCTGATAGTAAAATTTATGAAAATAAAACTTATTATAGTAAATCAGGAAATAATTATATAGAAGTATCTTCTCCAAGTTTAAATAATTTATCTGATTATTATGAAAAGATAAATTTATTTGGTTCTCCTGGAGAAGAAATATATATATGTTCTTAGATATTTAAAAATGGTAATAATATTAATGAAACATTAATTACTTCAGATAGTAGTAATTAGGAATTTTCTTATGAATGGCCAAAGCCTAAAATTGATTATAAAGTAATTCAAAACATTGAAGGTATGGAAGAAGATTTAGATATAGATTTTGAACCTAAATATTTTACTAGCGATGAAGCTTCACGGATATGGAAAACAAAAGGAAATTTTATATCTAAAACAGATGCATTTTATAAACAATTAGCTGAACAAATTTCTTCATAGAATGGTTTAGATTCATATATTACTTTAACTAATTATATTGATAATTTAAATAATTATTCTAGTGATATAGAAACACGCACTGAAGGAGAATCTCTTGATATTAATTTAAATTATTAGAAAAAAAATTCTGGAAATAGTTTTTAGAGTTTTGTAAGTACATATTTGCGGCCTGATGCTGCTAATAATACTGTTGAGAGTATTTTAGATAGACTATTACAATTTAAAGCTGCTTCTGGAAATAATTCTGAAGATTGGGTTACTGAAGGATATAATTGGCAATATGACAATAGTAATGTTTCAGGTGAAGAACTTTATACTTATCTTTGGAAAGCTATTTTTAAAAGTGATTCAAGAGAAATGTTAAATGATGATGTTTTAATTGCTTTAAATAATGCTTCATCTTATTTAAAAGAAGTATAGAATTTTGATAAAGCTAATTCTAATTTAATTAAATATTTTATAAAAACTACTAATAATGATTTAACAATATTGGAATCAATTTATCATTATTTAACTTATGGTGTTAATAGTAAAGATAAATAGAAAGAGCTTTATGAAAATGTTAAAAATATTATTTTAGAAAATTTAGTATCATATAAAAGTCAGACTTTAAATAATCAAAATTTTCTTGATGGAAATTTAAATTCTAATTTTTATCGTGTTTTAGCTAAACAATGTGGAATTTTTAATAATTTATATACAAATGAAGATACACTTAATTTTACAAATGATAGATTAACATTTTACTCAGCTTTTAATCGTAGTATCCCTATAGATATTAATCCTCGTGAAGAGTAGTTAAAATATATTAGTAATATTTTTTGTACTCATCCTGGTTAGAATGATGATAACTATTATAGATTGGCTAATTATTTAAATTTAGATGATGTTAGTCTTGCAGATGTATTAACTTATTATTATCAAGATTCAGCTCTTAGTGAAGATGAAAAAAATTTACATAATTGTTTGATTGAAAGTGCGATTGATGCTAATTTTAATTTAGATGAAAAATTACTTGATTTTTTAAATACAGCTTTTGGTGTTAATAAAGATACTTTAACTTTACAAGAAAAACATAATTTAATTTCAACTATTTTTTCTGCGACTACTTCTAGCGTTATTAATAATTATATTTCTGATGGCGTTATAAAAACAAAAAGTGAAGTTTAGGATAGTAATGAAGCAGTTGCTATTGCAAATGTTTTATGTGCAACGGGTTCATTATCATTAAGCACTACAACGGGTACTATTATTTCTGATGGAGAAATAGAAGGAATTATTGCATCAATAAAAACAGCAGCTTCTTCTTCAGACTATTTAAATTATTTTGTAACGGTTAATAAATGTTATAAAGCTGGTTATAATGCTAGTGTTTGGTATAATGTTGTTAATAATATATCTAATGAAAATAAATGGATATTATTATATTTGTTGTTATGTTTAACGGATAATTTTCCACAGACTGCTAATAATGTTCCTGATTATTTAGGAGATTATTCAACTATTACATTAGGAAGTAATGCTCAAATTAATTTATGTTTTAATAATAATAGTTCTACTCCTTTATATTTTTTAAATAGTAGTTCATAGAGTTCAATGCCAGCTTCTTTATAGTAGACTTATAATAATTCTTCTACATATCAAACAATAATTAATAATATTAATAGTGGCAGCGGAAATATATATATTTTTGAAAGTGAAGAAACTTCAGGTTCTTCAACTATTTACAAATTTACGCAAAAATGTTCTAAAGTTGATTATATTGCATTCTTAAAAGCGAATCTTTTTAAACAAATAATTTCTGAAACGTTATTTACATTAAATGATAATTCAAGAAATTATAATTTAACTAATGCAAATTATTAGGCATTATGCAAATATTTAATAACTTCTGAAAATTATATAAATCATTTAAAGACAGAAAAGGATTCTATTGGAGTATTTCCTAACTCATCTACTCCTTTTACTATTACTAATTATTCTAATTTAATAACAAAGATTCCTTTAATTTAGTATAATACAGAAAATAAATATGATAATCTTTCAACATATTTATCTAAGAGTGTGGTAGTAAATGGTTCTACACATTCTATTTCACAAAATTTAATTACTGCTTTAAGTAATAAATTAAATAATAGTAATATTGTTTTTGTTCAAGAAATTACGCCAAATAAAGAAGATTATGTTGAAAAATGTTTTAATTTATTAATTCAATCAGCATAGAACACTAATTCAACTACTATTTTATCAGAAAGCTTAGTTTCATTAGATAATTTTATTACAGCTTTTCATTTAAATGAAAATAAAGTTATCAATAGTTCTTTAAAAAATAATGAAACAATATCAAATTTTAATATAGTTAATACTTGTGAAGTATATCAATTAATAAACGAAGATAATTAGGAATATTAGAATATTTTTAAAACTTTGAAAAATAATTTAAAGAATAATAATATAAATCCTGTTACTTACAATGATGATTCTTTAGCACTTAAAGGGTGGCAAGAACGTATGTATGAAACAGTAAGAAATTTTTATAATAATTTTGATATTTCTAATGATAGTTTAATTCAACTAAATAAACCAACTTTAGCTGTTGCGCAAACATTAAATCCTAATTTAAATTCAAATGATTTTGATTTTTATCCTCAAATTTATTCAATATTATTTGGTGTTACTGATAGTTCAAATTATCAAAGATATACTTTTAATAATGGTTTATATGAGTATAAAATAACTGAAAATAATAGAACTAGAGGTCCTGTTATAAATTATGTTTTATTGTTAAATAAATATGTTTTTACAACGATTATAAATAATGGAAACATTAATAATGATATAAATGATATTATTATAAAAAAAGCACTTACTAGTATTCCTGATGATACTAATTTAGTATACATTAAAGATAATAATGAATTTAAATGTTTAAATAGTTTATTAAAATTAGAGGGGTCAGGATCTAATAAAACAGTAACAGATAATAGTTTAAAAGCGGTTTATTTATTATTAGAAAATTCTACAGAATATTATGAAAAAGCTAATGCTAATAATAAAATAAGTAAAGCTGAAGCTTATCAATATATATTTAATACAGTGTTACAAATTAATAATGGTAATTATGTTGATAGTAATAAAGATACTTATAGATGGTTATTAAATATTTTTTAGATTGATAGCACTATGGATTCAGACTTATCTTCTAAAGTAAGTTATACCTCCGTAGGGCTTTTAAATGCTTATTATTATGGAGAACAAATTAATGTTGATTTTCCAGAAAATATTTTGTATAATATAAATACTGAATTAGGAAAGTGTTTTAATAATGAGGGAAAATTTACTAATACAGGAAAAAATAAGTTCTTTGAATTATTAACTTAGCTTGAAAGTAGCAGTACTTATATTTATGAATTAACTACTAATACTAATTCTGTTAATTTTAATACCGATAATTTAATGATTGCTTGTAAAGCATTGTGGGGTATTGAAGATAGCGATTTAGATGATAATTATATTGATATTTGTAAAGCTAAAATAAATAATACTTTATCTTTTTACTAGAGTTTTAAATCAGATTATTATAATAATATTAAAACTAATTTAAATTAGTATTTAGGTCGTAATAATGAAACTACATAGCAATTAGCTGAATTTTTTAAAGGCTCTGATAATAATGATGAAGGAATCACTATTAATGATATGGTTAATGGGTATAATACTATAAAAAAAGATTCTTTCTTTCTTTTGCTTGATGGAAGTGAAAGTTCGGATTTAAACAATGGAGATAATGTTTTTAATTATTAGAATACTAAGAATTTAAGACCATTTATTAAAATTAATGATAATTATATAATTGATCCTTATTATAAAGATTCTAATAATTAGAAAGCTTATAAAGGATATCGTTCTGATGAAACTTATTATTATCCTGTTTAGAGAAATAAAGAAAAAGGAAAAACTATACCATTAGTTTATTCTCCAAAAGGGGAAAAAGGACGAGTTGTATGGATTTCTCCAAATCAAAGTTTAGCTATTGCTGATGATGGTGTTAAAAAATTAATGTCATCATTATCGGTATTAAAAGTAACACTTTCTAATTTTGGTGATTATGATTTAGTTGCATATTTCCCTATTGCTGTAAAACAAGGAACTACTTATTATAATGATTTAAGTATTAAATTTACTCCAGGATATTTATAGGGTGCCACCTATATAAGATACACCGCTTTTGGAGAAACAGACTTTGAGAAAAATCCTTATAGAATGTTTTCTAAAGAAATGAATGAAGAAGAAAATGGAAAACATACAAAAGTTTCTTATCAAGATTTAAGATTAGTTAATAATAAAGATAATTTTGGTTGGAAAATTATTCATCCTGAGCCAGAGGCTTATATTTCTGCTAACTTTATACCTTCTTTAAAAGAAAGTTAGGGGATAGAAATTCCAAATGGAGTTAATTTAAAATAGTTACCTATTTTATAGCCTATTACAGTATATATTCCAGAAGCTGTACCTTATGGAGTTTCTTGTTATTATAATAACAATATTACACATAATGGTTCTAGTACAATTCCAATTTGGACATAGGCTATCTATTGTTATGAAGATAATTATCCATCTACCACTATTAATAAATGGGACGGTAAAACTATTTTAACAGATGACGAATCTGGTACAATAGTTTCATCTGCGCTTGCAGCTGGTAAGAAAGAATCAGATAATACTTTTACTGGCGTAATGATGGGTGACTGGTCTAGATCAGATACCGATCCAGCTATTGCCGCACATACCGGTTTATTTGGTTTTAATCATGGATCAATGGCATATGCTTTTAAAGATGATGGTACCGGTTTTATTGGAAAAGATGGTCGTGGAAGAATTATTTTTGATGGTCATAAATCACAAATATATTCTAATAATTGGAAGGGTACTGACCAATGTGGAATGTTTTTAGATATTGATGATGGTGTTATTAAATTATAGTCTGAAAAAATTAATAATGATACTATTCCATCAGTGAGTAGTGATAATGAAGGTAATGTAGAAGTAGTTGAAAAATTAAATTCAGATAATGGCTCTTAGAGATATATAACTTTAAGTTCTAAAGCCTCTACTTATCCATTAGCTATTGGAACAAGCTCCTCTCCGAGCTAGAGAAATTTTAGAGTTAAATGGAATGGAAGCGCTTATTTAACTGATGCTTATTTAGAAGGATTTATTTATGCCAAGGGCGGAGTATTTGATGGAGATATTGAAAGTAAAAGAGGAACAATTTTTGGTCCTCATATTAAAGGTACTTTAATTGAAGGTGCAGATATTACTTGTGATAGATTAGTAGCAAATTAGCAAGGCACTATTGCAGGATGGATTATTGGTAAAGGTGGTATTGTTAATGCAGATAGATCTACTATTTTAGCTAGTGATGTTAAAGATATTGAATTAGAAGATGGTTCAAAAATAAATAATCCTTATGGAGTTTCTTTACAAACTAATCGTATTATATTAAAAGCTTCTGGCGGATCAGGTAATACTCATGCTATGAGTTTAGGCTTTGTTGCAGGAACAATTAAATCTGTAGATGGTGAAATTATAGATACAGAAGCAATGGGTATTAGTGGTGCTTCAAAAATTATTATTTAGTCTACTTATGCTGGAACTGCAGATGATCGTTTTGGGATTGGAATAAAAACTCCTAATGGTCAAATTGTTTTATAGGCATTGCAAGATATTTATATTAACTTAGGTATTATGGGAGATAATGCGGGATCTTTAGCAGGAAAACACGGCGTTTATATTAGTGGGCAAGCTTTAGCAACTAATGTGCCAGCTGAAAATCAAACAGGATTTTATGCGCGTTTTGCATAATAAAAAGGATAAAAAGGAGATTTATAAAATGAATATTACTAGAGAACAATTAGAGCAATTAGCTCGTATTTATAATACTTTAATGAATATTAGCACTAAAGGTGAAGATACCTTTATTATGGCAGATTGTCTTCGTGCTATGGAAAAGGTAGTAACTGATATTGATAAGGCTGCATCTGAATCTAATAAGGCAGCTTCTGATTCAACTACATTTACTCCTGAAGTAGTAGAGGAGTAATAAATTATGGCGAGTGTAGTAGCTGAAAAACTTTATCCTCCTACTATACCGAGCTCAATACCTGCTTTTTATGTAGAGAATGGGACAGCTAAAATAGCTGTCCCTTTTTCTATGAATAGAGCGGTTGACGCAGATTCAGTAGCAGGATTTAGAATAAAAATAAAAACTGTTTAGAGTAATACTCTTGTAAAAACAATTTCAATAGACACTGACACAGGAGCATAGTCTGCTATTAATAGTAGAATAGCTGTTTTTGAATGGGAAGCAGATGTTAATGGTAATAGAACTCCAGAATTTAATAAAATAAAAATGGGTCAATATTTAAAAGTTTAGATGGCTTATATTGGTAAAAATGGATAGCCAGGATATTTTTCTACTGTTGCTATAACTAAATATACCTCTAAGCCTTTAGTTAGTATAGCTAACGCTGATGTTGCAGATGATCCAAATGCTATACCTATTTTTAAATAGTCTTATACTGGGGTATATTAGACAACTGAAGATACTAGTGAACGCCCTTATTCTTATTGTTTTTATTTATTTAATGCTTTAAAAGGACTAGAAGAAACAAGTGGATGGAAACTTCATAACACAAGTATTAATAGAGTTGCTTTAGAAGCTATAGCTTTAGATTAGGCTGTAGATACTTATACCTTTACTGCGCCGATGCAAGATGACAAATTATATTATATTTAGTATGGTGTGCGCACTATAAATAATTTAGAAGTATATAGCCCTTTATATCCTGTTTTTTAGGCTTTGACAGATGATACTGAATTAGAAGCTACTTTAATTGCTGAAAATAATTTTGATAATGCTTATATTGAATTAAAATTAGCATTAAATCAAGATATAACAGTAAATACTGTTTGGCCAAAATCTGGAAGTAATTCCTATATTTCTATTCAAATTGAACGTGCATCTAAGACTACTAATTATCAAGATTGGAGCATATTAAAAAAAGTAGCTTTTTTAAATTATAAAGAAGTTGCAAATTGGTCATTTAAAGATTTTACTATTGAATAGGGTCATCATTATTTATATCGTTTTAGATAGTATTCAAATAATGGTATTAGTTCTAAAGGATCTGAAATTGCAGAACCAATATTAGCAGATTTTGAAGATATGTTTTTATGGGATGGAGAAAAACAATTAAAAATTCGTTTTAATCCTAAAATCTCTTCTTTTAAAACTACCCTTATGGAATAGAAAATGGAAACTATTGGTAGTTAGTATCCTTTTATTTTTAAAAATGGTATAGTAAATTATAAAGAATTTCCTATCGCTGGATTAATTAGTCATGTTGCAGATGAAAATATGTTATTTCTTGATAAAGAATCTGATTTAGGATTAACTATAGCAAAAGAACCTATTAGAGGAGAATCTCCTGGAGGATTGACTGGATTTGAACTTTAGTATGTTCCAATTTCAGGAGACTATAATCCGAATGAAATTTATTATTATCGTACAACTAACGATGATGGAACTCCTACTCTTATAAATGAGCGTTATGAATATACTCAAAGTATTCCAAATGATATAAATAGAAGTATTATTTAGGATATGTGGGAAGATTGGAGTGATAGATTATTTACTTTAGAATCTGTACCTACAATAGAACCAGTAAATAATTTACCTTCTTAGTTAGATTTAAGTTCAGAAACTATGCGAGCAGAACGTATTTTTAAACTGAAAGTTTTAGAATGGTTAAATGATGGCAAGATTAAAATGTTTAAATCTCCTACAGAAGGTAATTATCTTGTACGTTTAATGAATATTTCTTTAACTCCAGAAGATAAATTAGGTCGTATGTTGCATAATTTCTAGGCTACTGCTTATGAGATGGAAGCATTAACTTATGATAATTTAATTGATTTAGATTTTGTTTCAGTAGATGATTATGAAGTTTCTAAAGTAGCTCCTATGTCTGTAAACTTAGGAACAGATCCAAAAACTTCTAATAGTAATGGCATTATTGATTAGGGATTTGTTGATTAGCAAACTTCAATTCCTATTAATCGTTATCTAATTGTAAATAGTTTAAATATTGCGCCTCCTCCTGGACATGCTTTTTTTATTAGAGTGGGTGAAAATAAATCTGAAAATAAAGTTTATATTGGAACTAATTTTACTTTAGCCGCGGACGCAACCTCGCTTCCAAGCTTATGGTTCAATCCAGATGATAATAAAGAACTAATTGAAAGTTTAACTGGAGGTTAGCCTACAAAAGAAAATTGTAGAACATTAGTAGGAGATACTATAATTACTTATAATTATTATGCTACTTCTACAGCTATTGGAGATTTTTATGGTATTGAAAATATAACTGTTAAAAATAAAGTAGAAACTTGGAATGGTCCTAAAAACTTATCTTTTGGAGCTGTTTCAGTTACTGATTAGGGTTTAAATTTAGAACCAGTTATTATGAAGTTTTGGGCCTTAGAATTTACTAAGAAAGTATGTAAAACTAAACTTATTCGTAAAAATAATAAATACTATTTATATGATAATCAATCTGTTTAGGTAACTATTTTTGATACAAGTTAGTTATATTAGGTAATGGAATCTCCTTACGCTGAAAATAGTAATGTAAAAATTTATTATAGTGAAGATGGTACTACTCTTATAGCAGGAACTAACGATTATCATATAGGTTTTTATGATTCTAGTGAAGATTCAAATTTTTATAAAGAAGTTGATTAGCATGTTACATTAAGTTATTCACGTGATTTAACAATAGAAGAACAGATAGCTAAAGACGCAGCTCTTGCCGCTATTAATGCTGATGATTCTTTATCTGATGCAGAAAAACAAACTAGAGCAAATGCAATATTAAATTAGTATGGACCTTTTTCAACGCATTTTAAAGTACCTCCTATTATTAATTTATATGAGGCTATGAAATATAATCGTATAGAATTTGGTTGGGGTGTTACTTTAAAAACAGCCTATTAGGAACGTACAGTTAAATATAGTAATAGAAGAACCTAAAGAAGGTGATTTAATGAAGTTAAATAGCTGGGAAAAAGAAACTAATGATTTATCTCTATTGGATGATTAGTTTTTAATTGCTTTATTAGAATAGAAATAGCGAGAACTTTATGCACGAATTGCTTCTTTAGATATTGAAGAATAGCCTATTGAATATATAGAAGGTAAAATATCAGATGGTTCAATAAATATAGATGGAGATTCTTCTGTTAGACGTACTTGTAGTCTTACAATGGTTGTTAATGATATTGATATTAGTGATGTCTATTGGGGTATTAAAACTAAATTTCGTTTAGAAATTGGTTTAAAAAATAATTTAAATGATGAATACGCTCCTTCCGAAGAAAGTCCGTATCCAGAAATAGTATGGTTTCCAGAAGGTACATATTTAATCACTTCATTTAGTACTTCTATTACTACTAAAGGTTATACCATTTCTCTTTAGGGTAAAGATAAGATGGTAATGCTAACAGGAGAAATTGGTGGATAGATTTTTGCTTCTACAGATTTTGGTAAAGAAAGTATTAGTGAGACTACTTTTATACCTATCGCCGCAGGTGAAGCTAATTCAGAATTATTAATGAATAAAACATTATATTTAAAAACAGAACAAAATATAGAAGGAGAGTATATTCAAGCAAATAATCCTGATTATAAATTTATTGTTACTCCTACTGGAGATTGGGTTAAATTAGAAGATCGTTTTTATAAATTAGAATCTATTGTAGATGAATATCCTTCACAATCAGGATATTATACAAAAACATCACGAGTATATTTACAAGGATTAACTTTTATTCCTGTAGAAGGAGTAAATTATAAATATGTAGCTAAAGGAGATTATCATAGCTTTGATACTCCAACCCCTTCTAATATTCCAGGCCATAGAGATTTTCCCGCTTTTACTAGTGATGATTTATCTAGTATTATTATTTATAGAGAAGATCCTAATAATTCTAATAGATTAGTTCCTTTAGAATTTGAAGTTTATGAAATAAAAAATTTTTCTAGTAATCGTTATGATGCTTATATAATAGTTACTGAACCAGATTAGATGTTTGAATTAATTCCATTAGATAGCACTACTTATGAAGCAAATACTTATTATTTTTAGAAAGCTGCAATAAATCCAGATACTAAAGAAACTTTATCTTCTTAGTATTATGTTTTAGATACTTCTAAAACATTTGATAGTAATAAAATATATTATAAATTAAAATCTTTATTTACATTAGATGTAGAAGTAACTATTAAAAAATTACCATTAGAAAGAATTATTAGAGAAATGATTCATGCTTATGCATTAGAGCCTTATCATAATATTATTATAAATGATTTGGATAGTTATGGATTAGAATAGTTAACATATAAAGGTGAAAATCCCATATATGTTTTAAGGAGCCATGAAACAGGCGATTGCGTTCAAGTGGCTTTAAAAGAACGTAATAATTGGTTAGCAGAAGCTATAGATGATGTTAATTTTGTTTTTGATGATTTTGTTCAAACAAATGAAGATAATGGAGCTACAGTTATATCAGGACCGGCAATTACGTATAAAGGAAAAACTATCACTCATTCAAATTCTACTGAACCTCCTAAATACACTGTTATTCCTATCTCTTATGGAGAAGATATAGGTTATCGTATTACAGATTTAACATATACTGGAGATTTAATTTCTGGAATTGGAGATAGTATAACTTCAGTTTTAGATAAAATAAAAGATATGTTAGGTGAATTTGAATATTTTTATGATTTAGAAGGGCATTTCGTATTTTAGCAAAAACAAACTTTTGTTAATACTAATTGGAGTTTAATTGCTGATAATGATGATGAAACCTATGTGGAATATTTAGCAAATGATTATAAAAAATTTGCTTTTAATTTTGAAGGCAATAGATTAATTACTGCTTTTTAGAATAATCCTAATTTAACAAATTTAAAAAATGATTTTACCGTTTGGGGTAAACGCTCTTCCACAGGAGATAAAGATGTTCCTATTCATGCGCGTTATGCAATAGACAAAAAACCAAAAGAATATTTAGCTTTTAATGGTATTTTATATTATACAGAAGAAGCAAAATATGATCCAAGTCCAGAGCAAGCTGATAGAATTGGTTCAATAGCAGAGAACTCTATTAGTGAAGATACTTATCATCTCATGAATATTATTCCAGATGCATTAAAAACTAAAGATGCAAATAATATTGAACATTCGGATTGGTGGGAACTAAGTTAGTGGGCTGAATATTATAAGGCATTAACTGGTGTGTATCCTGCTTAGTATTTAAAAGATTATGGAACTGAAGGATTTATGGGAAATCTTACTTTAGGACGATATAATATTAATTTTTCTGGTTCAGGTCAATTAGTTATTGACTTTGATAAAGATAGTATTCCTGAAGGAAAGGAAGCACCAACTGAACCTTTATATAGACGTAGAAAGCATGATTAGTAGGGTAATCCTATAATTGAATATTGGAGTCCTTTTTAGCATAAATATAATGGTTGTTGGCATTGGTACTAGCAATATTTAGGATATTATTCATAGTATGATAATATGATAGCTTATATATATAAACCAGCTTTACCAACTCCAGATATTATAGCTAAAGATGGTGGCATTTTAAAAAGGTAGCCAGATGATGCCAAACTTGTAGATTGGCGTGAATTAATTTATAGAATGGCAATAGATTATTTTGCAGGTCAAGGCTGCGGTGATGGTTCAAAACCTGATAAAAATCCTATTTATGATTTTAAAGGTGAAATGGTTATAAATAATCCAGATCATTTTTTATCTGCTGTAGCAGAGCGTAATCCATATTATTATGGAACTGGCTACACTGGTTATGAACAATATTATACAGATATGCAAGGATTTTGGAGATAGTTATATAATCCAGACTATGCTCCATATTTAAAAATGGGAAAAGGAAAATTTACTACTTAGAATGTGCGTGAGAGTGTTACAACAGCATATTATCAAAAATAGAAAGTTTGGGAACCTGCGACATTAACTGAAGTAGAAACTTAGTATTATGTAGATAATACTCATCCAAAAGCAGAAGCTTATTATAATCAATTACAAACTAATGCTAATCAAGCTAGGCAAGCTGCGGATGAAAATCATATTACTCAAGAAACTGAAGAAGAAAAATTATTTCATCAATATGCAAAATATTATATTTCAGATAATGAAGAAAATTTAAAATCAAGAGTGCATTGGAATAGAGACGTTTTTGAATTTCCAACAAAATTAAATTTTTGGATAGATTTTTTAGATGATGAAAATGAGCTTGCGGAATATTCTATTCCTACTGTTGGAGATAGGTCTAAAGTAGTTAATGAAGATAAAGTAGGCGCTGTTTATTATAAAGAGGTGCCTGGAGTAATTTTAGTTCCTGGATTAACGCCAAGTACTGATTTAACAAAAGAAGGATGGAAATGTGATGTTTCTGAATTAAGAGATGAAATTTAGGAACAATCTGGTTATACATTTGTTTATATGCCAAAAGGATTTGATAAATATTTTGATGTAAGTTATCGTAAATTAAGCGCTAAAAATAAAATAGATTAGTTATTATATAATTTTGCTTATTGCATAGAAAATGTATCTATTACTGCTTTACCTGTTTATCATTTATAGCCTAATACTAGAATATATGTAAGAGATGATGTTACAAGGGTTAATGGTGAATATATTGTTAAAAAAATTACTTTACCATTAAAACCAGGTGGAACTATGAGTATTTCAGCGGTTAAGGCACCACAAAGATTATATTGATAAGGAGTGATTTTAGTGACACAACAATTTAAATAGATAATTTATTGTAATGATAGTTCTAGTTTAAATAATCCATCTTCTTTACGAGCTTTAGATTTAATTAATGGAAGTGCTTTTACCGGAATTACTCCTTTATGCCAATTAGGCATTCAAGCGCCTCCTGGAA
Source organism: Clostridia bacterium (assembly GCA_017458285.1). Taxonomy (GTDB): domain Bacteria; phylum Bacillota; class Clostridia; order TANB77; family CAG-508; genus CAG-269. The sequence goes on from JAFTFU010000004.1 coordinate 27,930, forward strand.
CTAAGTTTTTTATAAATGGTAGCAATAATCCAGCAATAGTTGGGTTTACTGGATTATTTGAAATAGATTTAACAGATGGTGGCGATATATCTAGTATTACATTTGATACTGAATCAATGTCTTATATTGAATCAAATGATAGCGCTATGTTAATTATAGATATGGCTTATTGGGCAGGAGGTAATGGATAATGGGTTTTTATGGTAATATAAAAAATACTAGTCAAATTTAGTTTTAGTTTGATAGAATTTTTGAAAGTCGTACAGCTATGGATTAGGCTGTAACTGAAGGCACTGATAAAATTTTTAATGGTCGTTTTGTTCTTGTAAAGTATGACCCAGATGGGTCATACTTTATAGGAAATATGCCTTTAGGTTATTTAAATCCTAACGATAATAAAATTTATTTAGATAATGCTTTTACCTTACCTTATATTTATATGACTTTTACTCATGTTGATGATCCAATAGAAACTGAGTGGAATAATTATTATTATTTTGATGGTAAATTTTATTTAAAACTTCCTAGTCAGGATTATTATTAGACTAATAATTAGAATTATTATATTCGTAATACTGGTAGTTCTACAGCTTTAGATTCATAGTATATTGGATTAAATACCTTAGTACGATTAAGAGATTCAATTACTGGAGCTTAGACTGAATCTTACTATAAATGTTCAGGTGGTGTAGCAGGTAATCCAGCTAATTGGACAATGGTTTTACCTGATGAAGATTTTTCTAAATATATGATTAATTTTAATAAAGATAAAGCTACTTATGAAGAAGATTTTGATCCTCGTGGATATGATGGAACTGTTTGGGAAAAAATTTATAGTGAAGGTTTAGGCAGATTTATTTTAATTGCTAGGCTAAATGGTGGGTAGTTTCCATAGATAGAATTATTTCCAGAGGCACCTTCTGAATTACCTGCGGCTCCCACTATTGATACATTAAGTTCAGAAGCTTATTATCGTATTCGGGTTCCTAGTATGTATGGATTTTAGCCAAAACCTATAGACTTAGATGTAACACCGAATGCTTTGACAGATTAGAAAGCTAAAACCACTGTTAAAAGATATAATGAGACTACTCATGAAATAGAATCTTTATAGACAACTACAGATGTAGCTTTTTATTATAATAAAGCTGGTGGAGATAAACAATATAGATCTGTTGATACAACTACTGCAAATGAAATTTTAATTGAACCTACTGGAGAAAGTGGTAAAATTTATTATGATAGAGAAGGTAATTAGGTTACTGAAGATATTATGGAATTAACTATTCATATGCCAATGGTTGGAAATATGGTTGCTGATGGATATGATTTAATTTACGGTTATAATACTCCCACTGGGATAGGGGCACAAGTAACTAGACCTACTGATATTTCTTGGGTTGATGGTTCTGCTAGTGATGCTTAGAAGTTACAAGGTAATGGAACAGCTGGAGGCAAATCTCGCGATTTAGCTACATTGGCAGGAACATTAAATGAAATGCATAATAGATTAGGTTAGATTATTGTTCATGTAACTAGTTTACCTGCCCCAGAAGCTGCGGCAAAAAATTTAATTTATGAATATAATAATACTTTTTGGCGCCGTGGCGATGGAGGAGCTGTTACTTTAGTTACAGAAGATTAGTATACATATACATTAGTAGATACTTCAATAGCACAAACAGAATTAAATGCTGGAATGAATAATAAATATTTTTCTTATACTTCTAGCACAATTCCTGCTAATGTTGTTCCTACTCCTGCAACTAGCTATGAAAGTGGAAGATATTATTTTTTAAGAAATATTACAGGTCCTGCTTATGAACAAATTGTTCCCCCTTTAATAAAGTATGATCCAGAAAGATATTATCGTAAAATAGGATCTGATTATTTTAGAGATAATTCTGCTCCTTTGCCAACAGATGCTTCTCAAACTTATTATAATATTGGTTCAGCTGTGGAAAGAACTTTCTAGGCTGCTTACGTAAATGATGGTTCTTTATATATATTAGAAGATGGTATTTATACTCCTGCCACTTCTAATAATCCTCAAATAAATACTACTTATTATTCTCCCAATGAAGAAGAATAGTATGATGGAGGTTAGGTATTATTTTATAAACCTAGCACCTTTTTTTACAGAGATCCTGATACGGGTAGTTATATTTTAGACAAGGCTAATACAATGACTTCAACACGTCAATATTATGTTGTAACATTTGATACTTCTATTACAACTTATGCTTAGGTTGATGGTAATAGTGTCGCTGTCCATCCAATGAAAGAAGCTTTAGGTATAGGATTAAATGATGGCATTGATGCAGTTTTAAGAACATATCCTACTGGAACGACTTTATATTTTTTAGATGAGAATGGGCGTTATGTCCCTTACTCAGCTTTGGAAAATATGGAATCCTCTGCGGATCGTTCTCTTTATACATTTCCGCATACTTATTTTAAAATAGATAGTCCTACTACTTATACAAGATTATTTATTCCAGATGTTTATTATGAACATAATACTTCTACTGGAGATTATACTTTAGCTCGTACTTTTGTAAGTACAACAACTAAATATTATGAATTAAGTAATATTCAAGCTTTAAATCAAGTATTTTATTTACCTAAAAAATATTATTATGAAAATAGCGGACATTTTGAAATGGATCATAATAATACTATGACGGATGAAAGAATTTATTATTCAAGATAGCATATTTATGTAGACGTAGATTAGTTACAAGAGTGTCCTCATGGAATGGAATGGCCAGAATCTGTAGAATATATTCCACCTTCTATTTCATTATATTATAGAACAGATGCTCCTAATTTAGTAGAAATAAAAGGTATTAACAATGGAGATTCCTCAATTAATGCAACAGTATTAAATTTACATAGAGAATTTGATTTTGGGAATTTAGAAACTAGAGATTTAACTACATTTAGAGGTTGTTTTAATACGTTAAATGATACGCTTTACCGATTAAAAGAAATTGTACCTGGACAAATTTTATTTGTTAATGAATTTGGTCAAGTAGTATCTATATCATTGACTGAATTAAAACAAAAATTAAATAATGTATAATAAATATATAATTGCCCCTCCTTGGACAAAGAGGGGCAATTTTTTTATTTTAATTTTTAATGTTCTTAGAAATAATATAGAAAGGAGAGACTAAGGTGCCAGATAACTCAAATGCTGTACATTATGTTAAGTTTAGGCGAGGATCTATTGCCATTTGGAATAGTTTATTAACTACACCATCATAGATTGATGATGATACTTTATATTTTATTTATGATACTGAAGTTAGTAATCCGACTGAAGGTAAATTATATTTAGGTCAAAAATTAATTAGCGGTGGTTCATCTTCCTCTAGTGGGATTATAAATATAAATGATCTTAGCAATGTTGAAATTGATGGAACTACATTAGATAATAAATAGATTCTAGTATTTAACATTGAAACTGGACAGTGGCAAAATACCTCCTTATCTACTATAATAAACACTGCAGTTGGAGAAATGGTAGGAGCTAAACGATTTGAAGATGGAACAAGTGGTTTAGTACCTGCGCCGCAAGCAGGAGATCATACTAAATTTTTACGAGGCGATGCAACCTGGGCAGAAATTCTTGTTCCTTCATTTGATAAAACTGTTTTTTCAACTGTAAATAACGTTGTATCCTTAAAAGGGTTTGATTTAGCTCCTACTGGAGCAACCCCTATTAAAACAGATGATGGTATTTCATGGTCTAATGTTACGGCTGGTCGGTTAAATAAACAACTTACAACTTTAGAAAAATTATAGGCTTAGTTGGCAGGAACTGATACTGACCCTTTAGATACTGATGCCATTTATTTAGTTAACAACGGTTCAGATGGCTCTAGTGGTAGCTAGTATGATGAATATATAATTGTAAATAATTAGTTAGAAAAGCTGGGTTCTTTTGGACAAACTGATTTAACAAACTATGTTACAATTCCTACCTTTAATACATAGATAACTAGATTAAACGATTTATTATATGATACTAGAGATGAGAATAATGGTTCTTTAATTCCGGGATTAATTTCTAGAGTTTCTACGATAGAATCTAACTATATAACCCGCAGTGAAATTGGAGATTTAAATACATTAATACTTTCTGGTACTAATACTAATCTTGTACAAGAGGTTAATACATTACATACTTCTGTATCAACGATTCAAGAGCGTCTGAAATGGAAAGAATTACAAGATCAATAAGAAAGGAGATAAGATATGCCTATTACATATGATTCTTTAACTTCTGATAAAGTTGCGTTTCTACAAGGAACTTAGGCGTAGTTAAATTTATATCTTCCTGTTAGCACCGATGAAACAAAACGTGGTACTGCAATAGAAGGTGCTTTTTATTTAACAACAGATACACATAGGTTATACATTGGTAGAAAAGTTACCGCAATTAATAATAATGAACCAAATCTTTCTAATGCAGATATTAATAAAGTTTTCCCTGTTCAAGTAAGTGCAGGTATTACTACTGTTGCGGATGCTGGCGAATTAGCCAATGTATCTACCAATGGTGAAAAAGGGGATATGTATTATATCCAAGATGGTAATGTTTTAGCAGTCTTAGAAATTGATGCTTCTGGTAATCGTTCTTGGGTATAGGTAAATCCGCCTACTGGTATTGAAAGATATACTAATGGATTGTCTTAGATAGATGCAACTCATGTTAGATTAACTTCTACAATTGCAACTTAGGCACAATAGAATGGTACTAAAACTAGCGTTATTAATTATATTGCTGGTTAGAATATTACTTTAACTGCTGCTGCAGGAACTCCAGGAGATGGAACTAATGGGGTACCTCCATCTTTAACCATTGATGGCACAGCTTATTCCGCAAAAACAACTGCGACAGCTCAAGATTCACATAATGGTGGTACTTTTGGATTAGCTAAAAATACTGATACTACATTAGATTCAAGTATTACTATTAGTGGTGATGAAAGTACAACTAATGGTATCAATACTGTTACTGCAACAACAGATAATGCTGGACATATTACTTTACAAGGTCCAAGACTTACGTCAGTTCAGGCTGAAAATCATACCTCTCAAGGATTTAATTTAAAATTAAATTATTATAATCCTTTAATAAGTGCAGCTACAAGTACAACCCCAACTAATATTGATCCTATCGTTTAGGTTGGTACAAATACTACATTAAATGGAACAGCTTATACTCCTTAGTCAATTCATTTTGCTAATGGTATAGCAAGTTTACCTGTTTATACTCGTGACGAAGTTAATAGTAAAATTTCAGAATATATTAGCGCAGAATTTGAAACAGCTAATGCTATGAATTATCGCGGTGTTGTTACTAGTGCCGCAGATTTAGCTGATAAATATACTACTAAAGTTGCTGGGCAAAGTGATAAATCAAATGCTCATAAAGGTGATACTTATAAAGTTGCTACTGCCAATACTGCTGGATTTGACTTAGATGGAACTACTGTTTATAATGGTGATTTAATTATCTTAAATGGTAACGAAGATGCTGATGGCACTATTCCATTAAATGCAATTTCATATGATATTGTTCCTTCTGGTGATGAAGCGCAATTAGGTATTTCTCATTAGGCTCAGGCAACTGGTTATGATGAAAATAATAATCCTGCAATTTCGCGATTAACATTCCAAGATACAAAAACTAATGGATTAGGTGTTATTGTTAATACTCGTTATCAAGGCAGTAGATACATTAATATTAAGAGTTCTTATATTGGTGGCGGCGATAAGAATTTCACTTTAATGTTTGATCATGAAGATGTAGCACGTGTAGATTCAACTACAGCATTAGATGCTGATAATAATAATGATTTACTTAATAATACTTATTCTTTCTTTATGCTGTCCTCTGCGTCAGATATTGCAACTGATGCAAAAGGTCATGTTACAGGTATTACAGGTAAAACTGTTCAATTAAGACATAATAAATTATCATCTTTAACAGCTAGTAATTATTTATCCTCTGTTTCAACAACCACAGGATTAAATTAGGGCTAGATTAAATTAACAGCTACAGATTTGTTAAATAATTCTACTGTTGGTGATATCTTTTTAACATCCCAATCATTAACATTTACTGGTGGTTCAACTGGTTTAAATGTTGAACTTTTATGGGGGACATTTTAATTAAATATATTTAAAAAATTTTTCTATTTAAATAGAGTTAATTTTATAAGAAAGGAGACCTATGAATGCCAAATACTCAAGAGACTTATGAAGCAATTTTGCAAGCTTTAAATAATCAAACAGTTCGTTTTGAGCCATTTAGAGGATTGCATAAAGATATTGAAGTACTTGATTTAAAAGATGGTTCTCTTTATTTTGCTTACGATACTGGCTCAATTTTCTTAGATGTGAAAGTCCAAGAGAATGGCGTTGAAAAAGTAAAACGTTTTAAAATGGGCGGTAGCGGAAGCGCAGGTTCTGGAAGCTCAGGTTTTGTATATACTAATGCATCTATGAATGATGACACTTTAGCTAAAGTTCATTCAGAAATGGATAATGTTGATAGCCCTGGTTATTATATTTATCGTAAAGCTTTTAATTATCAATTAGAACCTACGGTAACAAGACCCGCAGGTTCAGATGTAGATATTACAATATTTGCACCTGTATTAAAACCGGAGAATGAATGGGGACCTTTACCTGAAAAAGATACTTTATTATTAAATTCTAATGGTTGGCTATTTAGAGTTGTTGAACAAGAAGGCCAATCAAATAGAGTTATTGCTAATATTATTTCTACTGGCTCTTCTGGTGGAGGTAGTGGAGGTGGAGGAGGCGGTGGTAGCACCGAATCCGGAGATGACTTATTCTTAGCTTGGGGCAGCGGTTGGAGAAGTAATGGTTATTATGTTTATGGACAAACTAATGAATTAGAAGTTACTCCTACTTCAACTCGTGATGCAGAAGTTCAATTACATATTTTAGTTGAAGACACTATCTCTGGAAAAGTTATTCTTGATACTGAACCTTCCCTTCCTAGTGGATAGCCTTATAAATTTAATACTGGAATATTACCTTTAAGTCAGAAAGGTATTTCTATAACAATTTCATTAGATTCTAATAGTAGTCGTATGTATAAGAATTATAAACCCAAATAGACTTATACTGGTATTACTGTTTTTAAAATGGATTTAACTAAAAAAGATCCAAATGAATTTTATCCTTTAAATGGTTTAAATGGTTCAAATCCAACTTAGATTATTAGATTTATTCCTACTGGTTCTGCTGATATTGATACTGCTTCAACTTTAGCAGGTACCGATGATAAATAGATTCTTCATGTTTATGTAGATAATGAAGAAATTATTACTGAAAATATTAATGGTAATCAAGATGGTCGTGATAACCAAGTTTCTATTCCTGGTTAGACTCATGGTATGCATACTATTAAATTACAATTAAGCGCGGTTGTAAATAATATTACTTTATATTCTAATGAATTAACTTATCAATGCGCTTGGGTTGAAGAAGGATCTGAAACCCCAATTGTTTGGATTGGTGGATATGATGAAACTATTGTTAATTATGAAAATTCATATATTAAATATATGGCATATGATCCTTTAATCACCGCAGGTAATACTACAGGTATTTAGATTTCTCTTTATAAAAATGGTGAAGAAGTAAATTAGATTTCTACGACTTATGATCCTACTACAAGTGAATGGTTAAGTTGGGATATTACTGATTTATATGATGCTCCTTCTGTTGCTACTGGTGGTAAATATGCTACAACTAATTTCTCTATAGCAGTTCGTGGTGTTAAGGCCGATGTTTCAGTTGTTGTTACTAATGAAGGTTCTCGTGATTTAAAACTTCGCAAAGAAAGTAGTTTATTAGCTAACTTCTCTGCTGCTGGTCGTTCTAACGATGAAATTGCTGCTAATAGAGGTGTTTTCCGCAGTTCAGTTGGTAATGCAATTGCTCAATTAACCGGGTTTAACTGGCAAAACAATGGTTGGGGAAAAGATGGTGTTGATGCTAATGGAGTTGATAGTGGTGCTTATTTAACTATTGCAAATGGCGCTGCAGTAACAATTCCTTTCCAAGGCCTTGTTTTAAATGAAGTTAGTAAACCTTATAGTTTTGAAATTCGTTTTAGAATTAGAAATATTCAAGCTTATTCTACTTTAGTTACTACTATTCCATATTATTTTTATTTAGATGGTAATGGTACAAAATCTACTGAAGGTCAAACTGAAGATTGGATTAAAGAACATCATTACACTATTTCTAAAGATGCTGATGGTAACTTAGAAATGGATGAAGCCAATTCTAAAAAAGAAATTGAAACTGAAAATGGTATAGTTTTAAAATGGTTAAATGATTAGAATATGGGTTTTGTTTTAGGAACCTAGGAAGCTTACTTTAATGGCCCTAATGGAACAGCTAATGTTCGTTATGGTGAAAATGAAGTTGTTAATATCAGTTTTATTATTGAACCAACAGATAAATTATGTTATATTTATTTAAATGGTATTTTATCTGGCGCTATTGGATTACCAAATCCCGCTGTTACTGGTTCTGCCATTCGTATGAATGTCCCATTTGAAATTAATTCTAATTATTGCGATTTTGATTTATATCGTTTCCGTGTATATCAAGATACTTTAACAATGCCTGATGTTATTCATAACTATTTATCAGACTTGCATAGTATTAAATTATATGACGAAAATGACTTAGCTCGTTTAACTGATCCTACTGAATTAGATTACGATAGATTAGTTAAATATAATAAAGAACATCCAGGCAATCAAACAATGCCTTATGCTGTATGGACTTTAGATAATGAAGCTGATGGTGATGTATTACCTTACTTTAAAGGTAATAAAAAATCTGTAACTATTGACTTCGTTAACCCTTGCTTAGATGAAGCTTTAGATTTAGGTGTTGACGCAGGTGGCATAACTGAATGGTATTATTATACTCATAGTCCTAGCTATACTGTTGTTGGTGCTGAAATTAATGTTCAAGGAACTTCTTCTTAGAAATATCCTCGTCGTAATTTTAAAACTAAATATAAGAAAGCTAGTTCTTGGGTATTTACTAAAGGACCTTTAAAAGGATATTCTGTTACAAAAGATTATTTCTTCTATAAGACAGATAATTCAATTCCTGCAGTGCAAAAAGGAAAATTAGTTACTAAAATAGAATCTTATGAAGAAACTGATTCTAATGGATTAACTTAGACTAAATATCGTGAAGTTCCAGATAATGATTCTGCAACATTTAATTCTGCTACAATGGTTAAATTAGTTGGTAAATTCCATATGGACCAAGAAGCTGTAGCAACAAATCAATTTACTTGGAAAATTGATTATATGGAATCTTCTGGTTCTTATAATACTGGTTTTGCCAATCTAATGGGTAACCAAGTTCATCCTTTATATGAAAAACATCCTTTAGATGATTTAAATATTGATTCTACTGGTATGCGTACAAGCGTTTATGGTTATCCTGTTTTAGTATTTTAGCGTTTTAAAATTGATAGTGTTAAAGCTGCTATGAATGATAATTATGAATATAAATATATTGGACGTTATAATAAGAACTTAGATAAAAGCTCAAATGAATATTACGGTTTTAAATTAAAAAATTATCATCCTTATATTATTCGTCCTTGGGATGAATATGAAGAAGTAAAATAGGTAATTGTTGATGGGGAAGGTCATCCTGTGTTAGATGCAGATGGAAAAGAGCAAACTGAAAAAGTTAAGAAATTTAAGGCACATCATGAGAGACCTTTTATTAACCAAGTTTCTGAATGTTGGGAATTAAGAGATAATCAAGGCACTTGGTGCTCTTTCCGTTATCCAACAGAAGCTGCACGCAGTTCTGGTTTTGGAACTCTTGTTGCAGGTACTTCTGGAGCATCTAAAGAATTAGAGGTTATTAAGCATTTTGAATATAGATATACTCAAGATGAAGACGCTATGGATGATGCTTATGAATATAAAAACTTCACTGATGAAAATGGCGTTAAACGTGAAGATAGAGATGCTATTGTAGATTATTTAAGAACTAAATATTCTAATTTAGAGACATTATTTAACTGGTTAGATTCTACTGATACATCTAGCGTGCCTGAAACTAAACCTAATTTACCTGGTAATAAAACTGCAGGACCTTGGGTTACAGCTAACGAATGTACTGACGTAGGAGAAGAATCAACACCTCAATATACTTATCAATAGGTTGGTAGTAGCGCTATTTTTGATAGTAGTAAAACCTATTATCGTAGTGAAGGTGGAGATCAAGGACCATTTGTTGAAGCTACAGGAATTACTAGTTTAATTGATTATGAATTAGTTATCCCTCTCACTTCTTCTTCTGGCACTCCATTAAAAGGTACTGATAGTTATTTTACAAAAGTTGATGATGATTATATTCCTGTTTCATTAGCTCAATTAACTATTCCTTCTAAGACAGAAAATAATTTAATTAACATTGATGGTGAAGGTAAATTTACTTTATATAAATTTACTAAAACTACAGACACTGAAATTAATGAAGATAGTGTTTACTATGAATATGACTACGGTGTTTATATTGTAGTTTCTAATCCATTACAAGAAAATATAGAAGATTATTATGAAGCTTCTTTAGAAGAAACTCCAGTCTTTTTATATAAATTAATTCATCCTATTTTCTATGAAAAAGTTGTTAGATATTATTTGACTACTTTTACAAGAGATACAGAAAATTATCGTTTAGCAAAATTCCGCAATGAGTTTGAAAAGCATTTAGATAAAGAATATTGTTTAGTATACTTTATTTTAACAGAGTTATTATTATGTTATGACTCTCGTGGTAAAAATATGATGTTAGCTTCTTTTGGTCCAAGAGAATGGATTTATGAAGTTGCTACAGACGTAACAGCTGATAATGTTACTGATTACTTTGTTCAGGAAGGTCAAGCATATGTGGCTGCGACTGAATATGATAGTCAAACTACTTATTATAGTAGAAAATCTGGAGATTATATTTGGTATCCTATTTTCTATGATATTGATACCCAATTAGGTTTAAATAATTCTGGTGCTTACTTATGGGATTATGATGCAGATGTTACTGAGAAAAATATTTTCTCTACTCCTAATAGCGTCTTATGGAATAATTTCTACACTATTTTCTATGATGATATTGTTTTAAAGTATCGTGCATTGCGTGTTAACCATTTAGATTATGGTCCTATAAAAGATGCTTATGAATGTTTACCTTCTAGCTTTGATTCTTATGCTATGAGAGGTATTAGACCTATTGTTGCTATTGGATTAGATGAATATTATAAGTATTTAGCTCCAACAGTAACTGGATATTATGATACAACTGGCGCTTTCTTAAAGTTACCTGGATTTACTTATGCTTATACTTGCTAGGGCGATAAGAAACTTACTACTGAGTTATTATTACAAAATCGTTTGAATTATTTAGATTCACAATGGTTAGGTGGTAATTATACTGATAAGAAAGTTTTACAAGAAATTTTCATTCGTGCTAATGCTAACTAGAGTGGCACTTCTGATACTTTCTTAGATGTAGCTCAATTACCAGAAGCTGCTGAACGTAGAAACTTTAGTATTAAAGCTTATGAAGATAGCAATGGTAACTTTATAGATAATGGGTTAGATGCGCGAGCTGGTTATAAAATTAAACCTTATTTACATTAGTCAGTAACTTACTTCGTAGATAACTAGCCTGTTGCTCCAGTAAGATATATTAATTAGCCTGATGGTGTTTTAACTAATGTTTCTCCTGACGTTAAATCCGCCTATCAAAAAACATTAGATGTTTCTTAGCAGATTAACTATATACCTGCCGCAAACTATATTTCTAGTTTGGGCGATTTAAGTTTGTCTTATCCAAACTCAATTTAGATTTTTAAGGGTAATAAATTATTAGATTTAAACATTGGTAGTGACCATCCTTTATATTATAATAGTTTATTAAATGCTCAATCTGACTTTAGTTTAGCTAGTTTGCCATTATTGCGCACTGCAAACTTTAGTAAATTAACTAACTTTGGTAGAGATGTTTCTTTATCTGATTCTGCTAAATTACAAGAGTTTAAGGCTTTAGGTAGTACTTTAACTCGTGTAGCATTTGCACCTGGTGCTCCATTACATACAGTATTGTTGCCTTCTACAGTAACAGGATTACAATTAATAGAACATCAAGAATTAAAAGATATTTTGACTGAGCCTCCCGTTTTAATGACTTATAATAATAGTACATCAAAATATGAACCAACTGATCCTTCTACTTATAGAGGTTTGTATATTGAAGGTGTTACTGATATTGGTAATAGAGCTGGTATTGGTCATACATTAAATAATATTCAAATTCGCGGTGGTAAACTAGAATATAATTCTTATATTATTTTAAAGAATTTAGTTACTTTAAAAGTTGGCGCTAGAACTAATACTGACTTAGCTATTGAATATTACGATGTTCATTGGTCTCCATATAGTGTGGTTGAAGCTGGTACTCCATATGATGATGAAGTTACTTATTATGAATTAACTGACCATAGCACATATAAAGTTTATACTCACACTAGCTTAGAAGAGTGGGATAGTAAGTTAATTAATAATGTTATTTATACTTATGATGCTACTGCTAAGAAAGAGACTATTTAGAATTTAGATCTATTAAAATTCTTTATTGAAGAATATCGTGATGATTATGAACATAATAGATTAAATCAATTCTATGGTTAGACTGCGGCGCAAGCTACAATGCCTATCATTGCAGGTAGCGTTTATATTGATAATGAAACTCCTAGTTATTAGAGAACAGAAGATTAGGTGTTAAATCCATTGAAACCATACTTTATATTAAGTGGTGGAGAATTTGTTCAAGTAGAAAATCCTTCTGTTGATAATATTAGTACTTATTATGAAGATGTTGCTTTAATTGATGAAGCTGAAATTTCTACTTATTGGAATGTTTATTATCCTGACTTACAAATAAGCGCAGCTAGAGTTATTGAATCTAATATTACTAAATATGTTAATGTTCTTACTTCTGGAAAAGAAGAACTTGTTGATGTAAAACGTAGCGCTAATACGCATCCTGTTCAATTGACTGCTTTAGCTCCTACTCGTACTAATTATGATTTCAAAGGTTGGGCCCTTGATAAAGAGGGTAATAATATGTTTGTAAATTATGATTATACAACTGATCGTTATGAAAACTTTGAGGGGGCTTTAGAAAGTTATGAATTTACTAATGATAATAAAATTTTAACTTTGTATGCTATTTTTAGAATTCATAATTTCTCAGTTAATTTCTATAACGATGATGGAAGCTTCTTACAAACTGTTTATAATGAATACAGTGTTACCCCTGGTTTAAAAGAGCCTCCTTGGGTTCCAACAAAATCTAATTCAAGTGGATTAGATTCAGATAAAATTTATACTTGGAGAGGCTGGTATCGTAGAATTGCTGGGACAGTTTCTAAGGTATTAATTGATTTATCTAAATTTACTCCAACAGCTGATTATGAATTTATAGCAGCTTATGATGATACTCCTTCAGATGTTCATGACGAATAGAATATTTTAGATAAAAAATATTTGAATTATGAATTAGATGCTGCAGGAACTGGTTATAGAATAGCTTTAAATCCTAATTATTACCTTACTGGTAAAATTACTTTACCAACTTAGATTGATAATATACCAATTACTGAATTAGGTACTGTTGCAGGTTCGTTTAACCCAGCTTGGTGTGCAAATAATATTACTCATATTTTCTGGGCAACTGATAACAGAGCTTTAAAGAGCATTAAAGGTTCTTGTTTCTAGGGATTAGAAAGCTTAGTTTATTATGAACAACCTAATACTTGTAGAACATTAGGAGGTTCTGTATTTGCTAACTGTATTAATTTAGGTAGAACTGATGGAGATGTTTTCTATCAGATTTTAGAGCCTGTAACATCAGTTGGCGCAAATGTTTTCTCTAGTGTTATGGCTTCAAGAATTAATATTCCTGGTCACTCCTATGAGTCTTTATATACTGGTGCTTTTGGCTCTTTAGGTAATACTTATGTAATTCAAATTGGTCGTGAAGGAGATCCTTGTAACTGGTAGACTATGTTTAATGAAAATAAAATTTCTGCTTCTACAACTATTTTCACTGGATTAGGCGCTAATGTAAATAATTATGCTGGTAATGTTTATATGATTATTTATAGTGTTTCTGGTAGCTTATCTAATGAGTTAAAGAATTGCTTCGGTATTGCTGATTCTGTTGGTATTTAGGAATTTAATTCATAATAAAGGAGAGGAAAAAATGACTACAACAGTTTTATATAAATACTTAGGAACAAATGGAGTTATTGAATCTCCTGTTTATTTAGAAGGTATTTATTCAACTAAAACATATATTTTAACCGCTGATAAGGGTAAAATATTATCTAATGGCGCACAAAAATTAGAAAAAGTGCGCTGCACAGAAGAAGAAGTTTCTTCTTGGAAAGAAGTTTATAATAAAGGGTAATTTTAATTAAATGACTTAATTTAAAAATAAATATACAGGAGAGAGAGTTTAAAAATTCTCTCTCCTGTAAAATAAATTAGAAAGGATGAGCAATTGAATGATTACTTATTTAGATAATAGTAATGCTAAACAGTATCATATTTTATTTGATAAAGCAACTACTTTATTGAAAAGTAAGAAGCCAGATTCTTTAACAGAGGCTCTTCGCAGTATTTCAACTAATCAAGATGCTACTCCAGATGAATTGTGGAGCGATTTTACTATTAGTTCTTTAAATGAATACTTTGCTTATTTAGAGGATATTTTAAAAGCTGCTCACCAGGATTCTAATGAAGATGCGGAACGCTTTTATGTAAGACTTCCTCTTGATGAAGAAGTTTTTGCTATAAATGCTGATACTCGTGAGATTACCATTCCTCGTTCTTTTGAGAATGCAGGTGTAGGTGTTCAAGGTGACGAGTTAGCAGAAGTTGTTTATTTTACTATTGATAGATTTTTTGACAGTGTAGATTTAGCTAGTGATAATATTCATATTGCTATTCAATGGGAATTAAATCGCAATGGTGAACAAGTAAAAGGCTTCAGCCGCAATTTTGGTAAAGATATTGAATCTATTCCTGGGACTATTATTTTTGGTTGGCCTATTTCTCATGAATTGACTGAGACTTCTGGCTCTATTCGTTTTGCTGTACGTTTTTATAGTATTGATACTGATAATCAAAGTTTCAATTATAGTTTAACTACTCTCCCAGCTACAGTAAGAATTAATTCTAGTATAGATCATGAAATTATCGAGAAATCTCAAGAAGAAATTAATCATGGTTCTATTATTACTAGCAGAATCAAAAATGCTGGTATTTATAATCCTTCTATGCCTACTCCTAGTGCACCTATTATTACTTCTGCTTTGCACGTAATTAATCCTGAGACTACTGCTAAAATTGTAGATTTACCAGTAGATAACTCTGGTTCTGAGCCTGTTTATGGTAGTGTAAAAATTGGCATTGGTGCGCAGCCAAGTGATGTTGGCGTTGTTGGATATAACTGGAAGAAATTCCCTTACTTAGAAACTACCGGCGAGTATGACAGCAATTCTGGTCCTATCACTGATAATGTAAAAATTGAATATGTTAAGGTAACTAGTAATTTAAATCCTGATTATCAATATTATACTAAAAACGGAGATATTTATAGTTTATTAGATGTTGTTAATCAATTAAAACCTTATGGTGAAACTAATACATATCCTTTCTTATATGCTCATGTAGTAGGAGAGGGCGATGAAGAAACTACTGAAAATACTCCAGAAGTTTCTAATTCACCTATTGGATATGAAAGAGCTTCTACTGTTGGTGGAGGTTTCTTAACTGATGTTTATGTAAAGATTAGCACTGTTGAAGTTGATACTACTGGTATTTATACTGCTGATATTTCTGCACGTGCCTTAGTTAATACTGTTACTACTACTATGTTAAGAGACGATGGTATTGTTATTCCAGGTCCTTTATCTCCTGTTATTACAATGCCTGCTGATAAAACCACTGAAGAAGATCAAGTTGCCCATATTATTGTTGGTTCTTCTAATATAGAGTTAACTCCTGATGTTGTTGCTGGTGAAGTTGGTAAAGATGCATCTGAAGTGGGAGAATCTCCTAGTGTAGAGGTATCTAAGGCTTGGCAAGTTTTCCAAAATGGTGAATGGGTTGCTGTTGAAAATATTGATGGTGTAGTTAATGTTAGCACAGACGCAAATCCTGTTTTAACTATTTCTAATGTTAATAACACTGCTACTATTGGTGACCAATATCGTATTTTAGCTACCAGTGTTCGTAATAAAGTTTCTACTTCTACTACTTCTGGAACTTATCGTGTAACTCATGCTCCTGTTAAACCAGAAGTTTTAGTTAGAGATTATAATGCTGGTTCTCGTTCCTTTGAGTGGACTCCTAGAGCTTATGATTCTAGTAATAATATTAAGAATGTTTCTTTAAGTAGAAATGATAATCTTGAAGTTGCTGTTACAGCTGCTGATATGATTACTGATGGTATTTCTTATATTTGGGTACAAGCTAATCGTCATGATAGTGAAATTCTTTATAATGTAGACTTACCTGATGATGAGCAATATTTAGCTTTCATTAATAAAATTAATACAGCTTTAGGTATTACTGATGTTTCTGAACCTTTTATTAGTGATACAGAGCAATTAAGAACTAAAGATGATATTATTAAGGAATTAAAGAAAATTTCTGCTGCTACTACTGACGCTAATGATGGAGTATCTCGTTATGAAGATACTTATACCCCAGAAGAGCGCGGTGTTTATTATTGCGTTGTTATTAATGAATTAAATAATAACCTTGCTGTTAACGTTAGTCCATTCTTTATTGTTTCCTAATAAGGAATAACCTGAAAAGGAGGTTCCTTATATGACTTATAAGAATTTATTAACTAAAATACAAAATGCGGCTATTTAGAGTACTACTACTGTAAATATGCCTAGTGATAAATAGTTTTATGAGATAGACTTGAGTAGCAGGACTATTAATGGTCCTGCTACAATCTCTGTTCAAGGCGAACATTATGCAGAAACTATTTATTTCTTAGTAGATAGATTTTATGATAATATGGATTTAGCGCAAACTAATTGTGTTGTTCATTATGTAATTGGTAATAAAAGTTATGTTTATGCAGTGCCTTTTTGCGATGTTCGTTCTTATGATGGTAAAATCATTATTCCTTGGAGCATTTCAATGTCTGCTACCCAAGAGTCGGGAACAATTTAGTATTTTGTTCGTTTTTATTTAATAGATGATAGCGAAAATACTGAAAATCCTTAGTATATTTATAACTTAAATACACGTCCAGCTACTAGTCGAATATTAACTACACTATCTCAAGAAGATTTTGCTGAAGAAGATAACACTTTAAATCTTCCTAGTTATTATGAAGAATTGATTAATACGTTTAATACAATGGCTAATACAGCAACAGTCTTTTGGACAGACGTTTGACAAAAAATAAAATTTTTGTTAATATAAAAGAAAGTTTAAAAGGAGGACATTAAAATGCTAAGAGTTGATTCTAAGAGCGTAAATTATAGTGCTGCTTGTATGGTTAATGAAGAGCAGATTGCTTATTTTAGCGCTAATCGCAATGGTGATTATAGATGTGATATTAGTATTAGTATTGATAATTTAAGTACTTATAATACTAATATTACTGTTTTTGAACACGATCTTGCAGAGTTCATGGCTGACGTAAGTTCAATTGATGATTGATAATTTGCATCAAAAATTTTGAAAAGTGATTTTTGTTTTGGCGAACGGTTAGGAGGGCCCTGGCCGGCCGCTTTATAATATGCGCACGCGTGTGTGCGTGTGTGCGGATTTTTAAGGAGAAAGATATATGCGTATATCTTTCTCCTTTTTTTTATATATTGGTCAAATATAATTAATACCTCATTAAAATTTTTAAAATTTTATAGAATAATTTTATAATGAAAGGGGTGCTGAAGATTGGCGCTCTTTAAGATATAGAAAGGTCCGGCCGCAAATCTTGGCGCAAGTGGTAATCCTACTGAAATAGCGCAAGAAGGATTTGCATATTTTACACCGGACGACGGAAAATTTTATATAGATATAGAAAATGCTAACGAGGCTGTTATAGGTGAAAATCGTATTCCTATAAATGCTTATTTAGCAGATAAATTTTCATCTGATAAACTTATCACTTTAACGGGTGATGTAACAGGTACAGATGCAAAAGATGGCGAAACTGGATGGAGTATTGCAACAACTTTACGTAATTCAGGTGTTATAGGTGGATTATATGGACCAGAAGGTAATGAAGTTACCAATGGTGCTGTAGTTATTCCAAGATTAACTATTAATGAAAAAGGTCTTATTACTGGAGCTGAATCTGTAGAAGTAAGTATTTCTGGCATTGCAGATACTAAAGTTACTTAGGATTTAGAAGCTAATGATGGAGAATATTTTCCATTATTTACTCCTAAAAATTAGGGTACAACAGCAAATACTACTGCAACTTTTAACAGATATGTTAAAGTAAATCCTTATATTTCAGAATGGACTTTTTTACCTAATAACGGAGATAGCCATCATGACACTCCTAGTTTTATTTTATCGCGTAGTAATAATGGCGCAAATCTAAAACTTTGGGGTCAAAGCGGAGATTTTTATATTAGTTCAGACTATTGGATTAATTCTAAAAAGACAACTTTTTCTGAACATTTAATAAAATTATCTCCAGCGAATGCTAGTATAACATTTTAGGGACATTTATTGCCAAACTCTTCTGGATGGGCATTGGGTAGTGTATTAGCTCCTTGGGAAGCAGGATTCTTTAATTAGGGATTAATGATAGGTGGAAATTTAAATTATGGTTCTTCTTCTATCCCTGTTTATTGGAATAATGGTATTCCTACACCAATTACTTCTTACGAAGGTACAGCTGCAAGAGCAATATCTGATGATGATGGTAATAATATTAAAAATACTTATGCTTCTAATTTAACTTTTACTAATGGATTATTAATACTTAAAAATAAAAATGGTATTGCGTTAGATACTATTACTTTAGATACTTTAACAGTTTCTGATATTACCACTGGAACTGAAGATGTTAGAAAATTAATCACAGCTAAAGTATTTAAAGATAGTGTTAATAATTTAATTAATCAATTAAATGTAAGTGAAAAAACTTTTGCGAATGGTGAAGTTTTAAGAACTTTAAAAGAAGAAAATGGTAAAATTGGTTTAACTACAGGATAGCTATCTATTGATGGTGGAATTTTAGCTGGAAGCTATGTTATTAATTTAAAAGAAGATAATTCAAGTTTTTCATAGCTTTCTATTGGTTAGATGCAAGGCGCTACAGCTACTACCCCAGGTGCAGTGGGATTAGTTCCTCAAACTGTAGCAGGTGATTAGGAGAAATTTTTGCGCGGCGATGGCTAGTGGATTACTCCTACTAATACAGATTATCAAGTAAAATAGACTAACACTAGCGCTAATAAAGACTATAGGATTCTTTTATCTTATTCTGATACTAATAATGAAGAAACTAATACTGTTTATAAACATAGCGGTTTACTTTATAATCCCTCTAGTAATACTTTAACTGTTACTTACATAGAAGGTAGAGCTGCGACAGCAAGTCGTGCAAATGCAGATAGTTTAGGAAATGTTATTAATACTACCTATGCTTTAAAAACAGCCGCAGTTAGTAATATTGAATGGAATTCTACTAATAAAAAATTAGTTAAAACAATTAATGGAGTTGAAAGTGATGTAATTAATTTTATTGCTGGTGACAATATTACTTTTATTTCAAATACTACTGGTTTAACAATTGCGGCAACAGATACTAATACTACTTATAGTTTATCTGGTAGTAGAAGCGCAGTTAATTATACTATGCTTTTAACCCCCTCTTCTGGTAGTGCTACCTAGGCAGTAATTCCTGTAATGACACCTGCAACAGAAGACGCGGGAGGTCTATTAGGCTTAGTACCTAATTCTGCGCCAGGAGATTAGAATAAATTTTTACGAGCAGATGGAACTTGGGTAGTACCCACTAATACTAATAATAAAGTATAGTCTGTAAAAACAGATAGTTCTGATGCGAATTATAAAATTTTATTTAGTTATACTGATACAAATTCAAATGAAACTAACTATGTAAGAAAAGATTCAGATTTTTATTATAATCCTAGCTCTAATACATTAACAGTTACCTAGGTCGCAGGTAATGCATAGACAGCTAGTAAAGCAAATGCTGATAGCGCAGGTAATATTATAATTAATACTTACGCAAAAAAGTCTGAAGCATTAACATCTATAATTTGGGATAAAACTAATAAAAGATTAATTAAAACAATTAATGGAACAGATTCTGATATTTTAGAATTTATAGCTGGTGATAATGTAACTTTAGCTGCTGATGATAATAAAATCACTATTACAACAGCTAATGATAATACTACCTATGGATTATCTGGAACTTTAACAGGTAATACTTTTGTTACCACTTTGACTGCTGGTGGAACCGGAGTTTAGTCTACTGTACCTGCAATGAGTGCAGCCAGCGCTTCTGCAGCCGGTAAAGCAGGATTAGTTCCTGCCCCTAAAAAGGGAGATTAGAATAAATTCTTAACAGGCGCAGGAACATGGGTAGAATAGACTGTTTACACTTTACCTTTAGCTAGTTCTTCTACTCGTGGAGGAATTAAAATTGGATTTGAATCTAATTCTAGCACTAAAAATTATGCTTTACTTTTAGATAATGAAAAAGCTTATGTGAATGTTCCTTGGACAGATAGGTCTGTTGAAGGACCAGGATATCACTATGTACCTCAAGAAGATTCAGCTTCCCTTTTGTCAGCTTCTGCTACCGGAGGAACGGCAGAATGGGGAATAGATGTAGTTCAAGGTGTAAAAGTTAGACGTGATAATCGTGGCCATATTACTGGATTAGAAGTTATTTCTGGTAAGATTCCTGATTAGCCAACTTATCCGAATGATAGAGACCCTGGATATGGCAGTATTACCATAGATACTGCGAGCACAGCAGTAAATGTACCAACAGCAAAAAAGAATACTGCAACTATAACAGCTGCTACTTATTCAGAAAGATTAACTTTAAGTCCAACTAATAAATGGATTGTTATGGGTGCTGCTGACAATTCATCTACTGGATTAGATAAGGTTTATATAGGACATAATATTTCTACAGTGACTAAAGGAAGTTACGGCCCTAGTACAGATGTAAGTGTTACTAATGGTGGAAACTTTAAAGTTCCTTATGTCTCAGTTGATGAAGCTGGTCATATTACCGGAGCTTCAACTAAGACTATTACATTACCTACAACTTCTGATACTAAAGTTACTCAATATAATTTTACTCAAAATAGTGATTTAAGAATAATATTATCCAACAGTGCAACAGGAAATGAAGAAACTGCTACTGTTAATAAAAGCAACAATTTAACATATAATCCTAATACCAATATTTTAAATACTGGAAATTTAGTATTAAGTGATGATTTAAGTGTCGGTGGAGATGTTGATATTACTGGGGCTTTAGATGTTATAGGTGATGTTACATTCATAAAAACTCCCACTGCTCCAACTGCGGCCGCAGGTAGTAATGATACTAAACTTGCAACAACTGCTTTTGTAACAAGTGCTCTTAGTGGCTTAATAGGCCCTATGAGATTTATAGGCACCCTGGGAACGGGTGGAACAGCAACTGCTTTAGCAAGCGCAAGCGCAAACAATAAAGGTTATACTTATAAAGTTATTACAGCAGGAACTTATCAAGGCGCAGCTGTAAAAGTTGGAGATTTAGTAATTAGCAATGGTTCTTCTTGGATTGTTGTTCCTTCTGGTGATGAACCTTCTGGAACAGTTACAAACATTGCAACAGGTAATGGATTAACAGGTGGCCCTATCTCTTCTTCTGGAACAATTAGTCATGCTGATACTTCTTCTCAATCAAGTATTTCAGCAAGCGGGAGAACTTATATTACTGGGGTTACATTAGATGATTTTGGTCATGTAACTGGTTTAACCACTGGAACAGAAACAGTTGTTAATGTTGATACTTGGAAATAGAATACTAAGGATTAGGAAGGATATGTTACTAAAGGTTCTGGTAATGCTAATAAAGTCTGGAAAACAGATGCTAATGGTAATCCTGGTTGGAGAACTGACGCTAATACTTGGAATGCTTTATCTACTACACAAGCAGGCTATGTTGCTCAAGCTCCTGATGATATTCATAAATTTCTTCGTGGAGATGCAACTTGGACTGATATAACTGAAGCAAAAAGCACAACATTAGTATGGGATACTGAATCTACTATTGCTACTGTTGGTGGATATGATATTAAAGTTAAGCTTCCTGTTAATCCAGTAAATGGTTTAGATGTATCTGCGGTTGGAGGTGGAACTGGAGAGTATATATCTAAAATTTCTGAAACAAATGGTAAAATTTCAGCAACTAAAGCGACTACAACAGTATCTAATGCTTGGGCTGCTGGAACAACTTCAGGTCCAGCTATTAAAACAACAGTTAATGGAATTACTGGTACTGCTGTTTCAATTCCTTCAGCTAGTGCTACCGCAAGTGGAGTAGTAATTACTGGAGCACAAGAATTTAAGGGTTTAAAAACAATTAGATATACTGAAGGTAATTATCATAATAGTTCAAATGGACTAAATAATAAATTTTATAAAATTAAAATTAATAGCACTGCATCTTGGATGTTAACTTTTACTATTAGAGTACATCATTGTTATAATTGGAATGATATTGTAATTTCTGGATATAATTATCCTAATCAAAAAACTTGGTATAGTCCAAAAGCAACTATGTTGGGTAGTAATCATAATAATGAAATTAATGTATATTTTGGAAAAGATGGGGATAATGAATTATGGGTAGGTTTATAGGCTGATAGTTATACTGGTTTAGATATTTTTTAGGTAACAAATGGTTATACTCAAATTACTAATACTGCCGAATTATTTACAATTACGTTAGTAGATAGTTTAGAAGGAGAACAAATAAGTGCTTCTCCTATTACAGTAAAACGTCCTGCGCATAAAGGAGAAACTATTACATATACTCCAGCAGGTACTAATAAAAAATCAGCTGTAACTATTAAACCAGTTACTACAAATATTTATTCAATGACTTCTGCTGGTAGTGTTACTGCAGGTACAAAACCTTCATTAACAATGTCAGTAGATGAAAGTACAGAAACATTAAGTTTTACTTGGAGTGCGGGTACTCCTACATCAGTTACACTTCCTGGACGTTCTTCTGCTATTGCGGCTTGGACTGGTTATACAACTGGTATTAATAATACTTATGCCGCTGCATAGGAATTTACAGGAACGCAAGCTACAATAACAATTTGATTTTAATAAAGTATTTTGTTATAATGAAGAACGAAAGGAGAGTAACAATGATTAGATATTTAAAAGGTGGTGAATTTAATGGCAGATAAGTATATAAGTTAGATTACTCCATTGGGTTCATCTGAAACTTATAAATTAAAAGCTTATTTATTAAAAAATGGTAGAACATTTAAAGTTAAACTTGATTCAACTAATGCTTCTACAGCTTTTGATGGAAGCGCAGATATTGCAGATATTGGAGTATCTGGAATATTAGGAGCAGCAAATGGTGGTACAGGTAATAATTTATTTACTAAAGATACTTTAATATATGCTAACACTGCTACTAAATTAGCATCTTATACTTCTACTAATGGTGGAGCTAAAAAGCTTTGGTATTTGAATGCTGGAGTTCCAACAGATTCAACTGAAACTGTTGGTGCTACTGATAAACCTATATTTTTATCATCTGGAACAATTAAAGAATCTACTTCTAATATAGGTTCTGGAATTATACCTATTTATATGGCTTCGGGATAGATTAAAGCAAGCACTTCTACAGTGGGAGATGGAGAATAGCCCGTTTATTTAAATAACGGAACTATTACTAAAACAACTTATCATTTAAAAGCTCATATAGAAGATGGCTCTGCAAATCATTTAGCTTATTATTCTGCAGCAAGAACTATTGATTATACTCCTAATATTACTAGGGGAGCTACTAATATAACAATTACAGGAAGCTCTTCCGCCGCAGCTCAGTATATAGTATCTAATGGAACTAATTAGATTAGTTTGCATTAGGCTGCTGGAGGTAATAGAGGTATTTACCAAAATGCAGGTGATACAACTGGTTGGTTATTATATTGGCCTGATGGGAGTAAAGAAGCGCATATTGTTTAGTCAAATTTAATAATTGATTCTGGTAATCTGTATGCAGGTGTTACTAGCTCTACGACTGAACGTCAAGTTCATGCAAGGGCAGCAGCAGGTGATATTTATATATATTCTCAAGGGTCTGCAACAGGTACTCGAGGTTTATATACTCCAGCACATGGAAATGATACATCTGGCAGATATGTTATTTAGGTTACAGCTAATAATAATGCCGGCTTTGCAGATTATTATAATCATACAATTACTAAATTAGCTTATTCTTAGGCATCGTTAGCAGATACTGCTTTTACTTATCCAACTGTTTGGAATGGATATGAGTTACGTGCTACTACAAAATCTGCATTAAGAGACGCAATAGAAAAACAAGGAATTCATGAAGATTATTTACTTTGGGGTGGGCATGCTCTAGGTACTAACAGTTGGAGTCCAATTGATACAGTGTTAAATGATTATACTCGTGGAAATGGTTTTGCAGGTTTACCTGCTGCAAACATAACAGTTGAACACTCTACTAATGCAGGCTCTTCTTGGACTACAACTTCAGTATCAGATTTAGTAAAATGTAATTTAGTAACTAATGATTAGTCTCAAGTTAGAATTGTAGCAAGTGGAAATGTTCCTAATAATGCAAATCCTCAATTGAGAATAACGATTAAATGTTCTGGTTCAACTTATTTTTAGTTAAAAAAGATTCATATTTTGATTAGTACGAGTGGATCATCAGGATGTAAAGTTACTATTAAAGGTTCTTTAAATTCTGCACCTACTAATTTTAATTAGACAATTTGTGATGATGTTGCTGTTACTGGGTGGAGTGGATGGAATTCTATTACTTGTGATACAGTTGTAGGTGCAAATGATAGTCAAATTCATTCTTTACAATTTACTTTTACTTAGACAGGTGTTAGTTCTAGTTATGTTACATCGGGGTTCTGTGTTTACAATATTTCTGGATATGGTTATATGAAACATACAGCTCCTTCACAATTAGCAAAATAGAGTCATGTTTATACCATAGATGGTAATGATAATGTAACTTTTCCAAATACAGGCTCTGTAATAATTAGTAAAACTCAAGATGCATCGGGAACAGCTGATAATAAACCAGCTTTAATTGTAGGTGGTCTTTCAACCGGCTCTCATATTGAAATAGATTCAAATGAAATTCTTGCTAAATCTAATGGAACAACTCCTACAACATTATATTTACAAGATACTACTGGAACTGTCTCGGTCGCAGGTAGTGGAGGTTTAATTGTTTCAAATTTAACTGCATCTCAAGCAGTTTCTACAGACACAAATAAAAAATTGGTTTCTTCTAATCTTACTACAGCAGACCCTTCAGCTTCTGGTTCAGGAATTACTTATATAGCAAGTATTTCTTAGAGCGCGATTGGTAAAATTACAGCTACTAAATCAACAGTAAGAAATGCTTCTACTTCACAAACAGGCGTTTTACAATTTACTGCAGCTAATACAAATACACAATTAAATACTTTAACTACCGGTAGTTCTACACCAGTAGATGCAGATTATTATATTTCTCAATATGTTGGGGGAGGTACAACTACTACAACGTATCATCGTCGTCCAATGTCCGCACTGTGGGATTATATAAAAGGACATATTATTGACGATTTATATTGGGCTAATATTAAAGTATAGGATAGTAGTAAGACTGATACTATTCCTACTTTTAAAACTATTTATTTTGGAAGTGTTGATCCTACTACAAGTGGAAGAGGTATATTAACATTCAGTTCTACATACCCTAATTATGGATTATGGTATTTTAATGATTCTACTGATGTTATTACTTTAGATGGCCATGGAAAAGCCAATAGTAAAACAGAAGCTGATTTAGCCATTAATGCTTTAGGTGCGGGTATTATTTCTACAAGAAATAGATATATACCTCATACTGGAAATACTACTGGTACAGTTGGTACAGCAATAAAACCTGTATATGTAGATGCTGGACAAATTAAAGCCAGCACTTCTACTATTGGAACTTTTGAAAAACCAATATATTTAAACGCGGGCACCATTACTGCTTTAAATCCTGTTTGGCTATTAAGTGGTGGAACTGCAACTGCGAATAATGAAGATTTAAACGCTGCAAAATATAAAGTCATTGGAAATTATTATAGTGATGAAAATGCTAAATCTAAAACTATTTTAAATAGTCCTTTTGGAGCCGCTGCTTCTACTAATTGTTTAAGTTTTACCCTAAAAACAGAAGCCTCTTTAGGCACAGGTACAACTTATCTTCGCTAGCTTTGGAGAAGTTATAATTCAGGAGTTGAAGCTGAAAGAACTTCTGCAAACAGTGGTTCTTCTTGGTCTACTTGGAGAACTAAAGTATTTAAAAATAGTGATGCTACTACTGCCGCTGGAAATAGTACAACACCAGTTTATGTAACTGCAAATGGTGCTGTTGCTACAGGTTATCCTTATTTAAGATATATTAATTCAACGGATGTTACAACTTATTCTGTAGATGAATTAGGAAAAACTGCAAGCATTGCATATATTAGAGCTACTGATGCTAATGCTCCTGTGTCAGGTCATATGATGTATATTAATGCTGGAATAGGACATATGGGAACTCCATTTTAGATTGGTATTCATGATAGTGATAATTTATATATTTATAAAAGATGGTATTCTTCTAGTGCATGGTCTGCTTGGACTAAGATGAATGCAGGACATGCAGACACTGCTTCACAAGTTTATTCTACTCATACGTATCCAACAACTCGTTCATATATAGAATATCAACAAAATTAGTCTACTGGAAGTGGCAACGTTAGTTTAAGACACCATAATGCATTATCAGTAAGTAGTAATATGGATACGACGAATACTTCAACAAGATGGACAGAATTATGGATTGGTAATGCAACTGCCTCTGGGACAGTTGGTAATAGTCAAGGTTGGTTAGCTCTTTATACTTCTGGAGTAAATTATACATAGATTTCCGCTTATGGAACTGGTAATAACAATTATTTTAATATTCCTAATTATTCAGGAACAGGTTATGCTCTTACTAGTTCAACTTTAACTAAAGGTTCAGCTACTAAAGGAATATATATTACTACAAATGGTCAAGCAGCAGAAATGTCTCATGAATTAAAAGCTACAGTTAATTCAGGAACTGAAAGTCGTTTAGCTTATTATTCAGCTGAGGGAACTATTTCTCCTGCTTCTCATATTTAGTATATTCCTACTCAAAATGCAGAGTTAGGTACAACTAAAGGTTCAGTAAATGGTTTATTTATTTATGGTCCTGCTTATGGCAATGACACTGCTAATTTAGGAAGTGCTACGATTAATGTATTTAGATATGGAGACCCTGGTCCTTAGATTAGATTTAGCACTGGATTAGGAACTGCTAATGCAGGAGCTGCAGAATCAAGCGCTATAATTTGGTCTGATCATTCTTCTAGCATTGGAACAGATTAGTCTTTTCATTTTGTAGGATAGAATAATACATCTCATGCAGCTTCTAATGTTGGAGTTGTAACAAATACTTTTATTGGTAAAACACGTATATCTGCTGGTGTAAATTATGCTAATACTAATTATGTACTTTTTTCTAATGGTACAACAGGAATAAATGGATAGCTTTATTTGCAAGGCGCTTCTACAAGAGATACTGCACCTTCTTCTAACGATAATAGAGTTTTATATTTTACAGATTCAGCACGAAATGATTAGGGCCATATTTATTTTAGACATAATACTGCTGGTCAGCATTTAATGTATTTAAATACTTATTCTTCTGGCACTAAAGGAACTAGAGATCATATTGTATTAATTTCTGATACTGATACTACAGATCCTCATTATATACAAATTAATTCTAGAATTAGCACTGGATTAAATATTAGTGGTACTAGAGGTTTTGCATATAATGCTGCTACCGCTGGAACGCATATTAGTGCGGCTGGCAATATACATATTACAGCAGCGTCACCTTATATTTAGTTTTATAATAATACTTCAGCATCTTATACGGGATATATTCAAGATACAGCTGCTAATGGCATGGTTTTTAATCATGCAACAGTAGCAACGACCGCAGTTACCGCTTTAAGTCCTATTAATTCAAGTTTTAAACCTTAGTTTCAATTTGGAGGCTTAACTTATGTTAATGGAATATTAACTACTAATGGCTCTGCTTATATTAAAGGACGTGTTACAAGTTATGACTAGTGGAATATAATTTATTTATCTAATATTACTAAAACAACAGCCCCCTCAAGTAGCACAGATGGAGGAATTATATTAAGAGATAAAGCAGGTACTAATTTAGCACTATTTCGAATTTGGGAAAATACCTCAATGGATAGATGTGCCAATATGTATGTTTATGGTAATAGCAATAATGCTGAAGTATCAATTTTTGCAAAAGCAGATGGTGATAGATATTTACAGTGGACTGGAGGTATTATAAATCATACAGTTGAAGTCCGAGGACTTTTAAAGAGTACTAATTATTCTAATACTGTAACTATTGGTTCACAAAATGCAGGTTACACTCATATTTATAATAGTGCTAATATTCCTTTCATTTTTAATAAAAGTGTTTTAACTGCTGCGGGGGATTTAGGTGATACATCTTATCCTTGGCATAATATTGTTTTAGGTAATTCTGCAGGAACAGCAAATGCTGATATTATTTTACATAGTTCTAAAGCTAATAATACACTGATTAGATTTTTAGTTAATACTTCTAATGGTGATGGTCAAGGTATCCGCATTGGCGGCGGAGGATTAACCATTATTGGCGGTGGAGAATCTGCAGCAACAGTATAGTCTGGCACTGGTTATGCAAGCGATGCAGAACAAATGCTTGTTACCAATGATTCGAGCATTAAATTTTATCCCAATCAATAGAGTGGTTATACTGCTTCAGCTTTAATTGAAATGACTGCAGGTAGACTTTGGGTTGGAGTTAATGGAGATACTACAAGAGAGAATCAAATTTTAGTTCAGTCAGGCGCAGGACAATTATATATGTATAGCGCTGCTTCTACGACAGGAGCAAAGGGAATATATTTTCCTGCTCATGGAGATAATCCAGCAGGCTATATTGCTTATGTTGATTCAGAGCATAGAGTTTATTATAA
Organism: Clostridia bacterium; assembly: GCA_017458285.1. Classification (GTDB taxonomy): domain Bacteria; phylum Bacillota; class Clostridia; order TANB77; family CAG-508; genus CAG-269. The sequence goes on from JAFTFU010000004.1 coordinate 57,460, forward strand.
TGGTAATTTTACAAGCCAAAGAGTTAAATTAATTGCAAATCAAGGTTCGCAAATTAATTCTGGAGTTTGGCTTAGAACTTGTATTGTTCAGAGTTATTAGAATTATGCTAATTTTTAGATTAGATTAACTGGAGGATGGTCAACTGGTAGTCCAACAATAGCTACTATTGATGTAAATATGCGTAATGGTTTGGCTTCTATGAAATTAGTTCATAGAGGATTTTTAGGAGTAATTGGTAAAGTAAAATTAGTTAAATTAGCAACTAATACCGCATATTTAGATGTTTATGTAAGAGAAAATTCTAATAATACAGATTATTTTGGTCAATTTATTGGAAATGTCACTGTTACTCAAGATAATAATACAACTCATGGAACAACAAATGTTACTACTACAGATGTTACTGGTTTAGACGTTTTAGATTTAACAGTTGCAGTAGGAAATGCTTCAACACCAGTATATATTGATGCCACTGGTAATCCTGTAGCTTGCACCGCTTATAATTCCGCAACAAATATTAGAGCTGCAACAGTTAATATTAACAATGATACAACTTCTAAATTATTTGTTTTAGGAGCAACTACTACTGGGTATACTTCTATTTATAGAGAATCATCTGTATACATGCAAAACAATGTTCTTATGGGAGCTGCTTGGAACGACTATGCAGAATTCCGTCAATCAAAAGAAAGTAAAAAAATTGAACCAGGTAGAGTAGTTTATGAAAATGGTGATGATACATTAAGTATGTCAAATGAGAGATTAATGCGTGGATGTAGTATTGTATCTGATACTTATGGTTTTGGCATTGGCGAATCTGAAGAGGCTCAACTTCCAATAGCCGTTTCTGGACGAGTATTAGCTTATCCCTATGAAAATAAAGAAGAATTTAAAACATATATTGGTTGGCCAGTTTGTTCTGGTCCAAATGGAACAGTTAGTATAATGACTGAAGAAGAAGAAATAAAATATCCAAGTCGTATTATTGGAACTATATCAGCAGTACCAGACTATGAGATTTGGCATGGTGGTGTTGATGTAATAGTTGACGGGCGAGTTTGGATTAAAGTGAGGTAATAAATATGGATTATAATGAATTAATAACATCTATTTTTCAAATAGTTATCATTCCTTGTTTAGGAATATTAACTGGATTTTTTGTTAAATGGATTAATGCTAAAATTAATGAATTAGCAATTAAAACAAAAAATGAAAAAGAACAAAAATATTTATATATGTTAAAAGATACTATTACTTCAGCTGTAATAGCAGTAAATCAAACATATGTAGATAGTTTAAAGTAGCAAGGAACATTTGATATAGAGGCGCAAGGCAAAGCATTTACTATGGTTTATAATTAGATACTTTTATTACTGGGCGATGAAGGTAAAAAGTATTTAGCTGAAATTGTAGGAGATGTAAATAGTTATATAACTATGGAAATTGAAGCTGCTGTAAATCAAAATAAACTTAAAAAAGAGTAAAAAAAATAAAAGGAGAACAATGTAATATTGTTCTCCTTTTATTAAAATATTCCATAAATTTTTAAATGAATGTAACATTGAAAACCACTCACAAAAGTCGCATTGTAAACTAATCGAGGCTCAAAAGTTAAAGTATTAATAGTTGTAGCAGGAGCAGTTGTTTCAAATTTAATTGATCTATCAAAAGAACCGCTAGTATATTCAAATTGAGTCTAAAAATATTCACTACGTTCTTCTACAGTTAACTAAGTTCCATTAGATACAGTACCAGTCCTTCCTGCCCAAGACCCTAGGTATATGGAAGTCCCAGAGCTAGAAGGAGATCCCTTTATTAAAAGAAAATATTTACGGCCGTTAGTAGAAGACATATTTACATTAGTAGTTGCTTTTAAATATGTATTAGATTGTAGTTCTACTGAATAACATAACCAATTCTAAAGATTTGGAATAGAAATATTCCATGCAGCACCATCAAGTGGGCTTGTAGTTGTTACATCTTTTAATAAAATTTTATTAGCTCTTAAAGGTAATTTAGCAAAATTTGTCATATCACTTGCTAAAATTAAACTACCCTAACTTATTGCCATATTTTCAACTCCTTTTTTTTCTTTTATAGTAACAAAAAAAAAAAAAAAGAGTCAAAAAATAAAGGGTGGAAGTAAATTAATACTTCCACCCTTTTATGGTTTTATGTGATTGTTAAATTTATCTACCACTCTTTTATGCAAGGCATCGCCAGCATGATTACCGCCTAAGCCTTTATAAGCAACATAATCTTCTTCAAACTATTCATATTCGTCAACTGTAATTATATGCTCTGGGTCTAATAAGAAAATACACTAATCTCTAAACTATTTTCCTTGGAGTGATAAAACACCAATAGTAAGATTTTCTACATTATTAGATAATACTTCTATTTCTTCTTTCATTATTCTATCATTTTCATCTGATTTCTATTCTACTTTATCAATTTTTTCAGTTAATTCATCTACTATTTCTTCTCGCATTTCTTTCATTCGTTCAGCTTTTACTTTATTAACACTTTCTTTTTCTAATTTAATGATATGTTTTGCCCATACAACAATTCCAGCTGCAATAATACCACATATCCACTATAACCAATATTTTATAAAAATGTCTAACACTTGTCCTCCTCCTTTCATTATCATATATTATCAAAATTAAATAAATTTAATTATACAAAATTACCCTAAAATTTTTTGGACAAAGAGTAACAATAATCTTAAAATAATTTTTAAATAATAATGCAAGGGAAAAGATATTAAATAAATTATAGAAAGAAGGTTTAGTCTGAATAATGCAATAGCAAAATTATTATTATACTCCGCAAGTTCCTAGATATACTGCACAACCTCAACAACCTATTGCTGCGCCAATGCTTCGTGGACGTCCTGTTTCAAGCTTGGAGGAAGTGCGTGCGGCAGCAGTAGATTTTGATGGTATAGTAACATATTTTCCTGATTTGCCAAAAGGTCGTATCTATACAAAACAATGTAATATGGATGGGACTTCTTCAATTAATCTTTATGAATTAAAACCTATTCCAACAGAAACCGCATCTCCAGAAAATTTTGTTACTCGTGAAGAGTTTAATTAGGCAATTACGGCAATTAAAGAAGCATTTAATTCAACGACTAAAATTGATTCATAGCAAAGTCAAACTTCTCAAATTCAAAATCAAAATATAAATACTCAAGCGTAGAAACCCTTGTAGGAATTTAATTTTAATTAAAGGAGAACTATAATATGAATTAGCCTATTAATAATCCAATGCAATTTATGCAAGCGATTAGAGGAGGACAAAACCCTCAACAGTTGATGTTGCAAATGCTTCAACAAAGAATGGGAAATACTCCCATGGGTTAGAATTTAATGCAATTAGCGCAAAATAATGATATTGCAGGCATTGAACAGATAGCCCGCAATCTTTGTGCTTAGCGAGGTCTTGACTTTGATTAGGAATTTTCTTCCTTTAAACAACGCTTGGGGCTATAATCCAAAAGGAGGAAATAGATATGTTTAATAATAACAACGGCTATAGTTTATCAGATATTGCGGCTGCTACTGGAAATGGTAATGATGGTTTCTTTGGTGGCAACAATGGCTGGTGGGTAATTCTATTATTCTTATTTGCTTTTGGCGGTTGGGGAAACAACGGTTGGAACAATGGAAATAATGGTGCCGCTAATGACGTTAGTTATAATTTTGACATTCATGATTTAGATGAGGGTATTCGTGGCTTAACTGCAAGTACTGCTAGTGGTTTTTATAATACTAATAACAGTATGCTTACTGGTTTTGCTAATGCTCAATCTCAACTTTGTAATACAGGTTTTGATGTAATTCAAGCAATTAATCAAAACACTGTTGCAGGTCTCCAAAATACTAATATGCTTCAGACTCAATTAGCTGATCATACTGCCGCAGAGCAATTAGCTAATTGTCAAGCTGTTAATACGTTAAATCAACAGTTTGCTAATTTAAATTATAATTTAGCTACTCAAGAATGTGATACTCGTAGAGCTGCTCAAGATATTGGTAGAGAGATTATTGATAATCAGAACAATAATCATCGTCAGCTTATGGACTTTATGGTTCAAAGTCAAATGTCTTCTCTTCTTTCTGAGAATCAAACTTTAAAGAATCAAATTTCTCAAAGTGAACAAAATGCATACCTTATTAATGCTTTAAGACCTTCAGCAGAGCCTGCTTACTTAGTTGCCAATCCTTATACTGGAACTTATGGCACTTATGGCTATAATGCTATGTTTGGCGGTCCTCTCAATAATGGTTTTGGGCCTGGCCCATTTTGATTGAGGGGGTGACTAATCAATGGAAATAACCGCAAATGCTATTCAAACAGTACAACCTAATTAGGCTGTTTTATTTACATCTACAGCTATTCCAGGTAATTTATCTATGATACATCGTGAAGGTAGCGGATTGGTTGGCTTACGCGGGTTGACTAATGGTCAACGTCGTGCAAGATTCCTAGTTCGTTTTGGAGGAAATATTGCTGTTCCTACTGGACAAACTGTTGGTCCAATCACTTTAGCAATTGCCATTAATGGTGAAGCTGTTTAGACTTCAAGCATGATTTCCACTCCTGCAGCTGTAGATAATTATAATAATGTAAATGCTGCATTGCATATTGATGTACCTATTGGATGTTGTAATGAAATTAGTGTTAAAAATATTAGCACTATTCCAATAAATGTTCAAAATGCTAATCTGATTGTAGAGAGGGTGGCATAATGGAACGTTTAATTCAAATGAAAGAATAGCTAGTATCTGCTATTCAAGGACAAATGACTAATTTAAAAGATACTAACACAAAAGAACTTGGCGAAGCCATTGATATGGTTAAAGATTTATCTGAAGCTATTTATTATTGTACTGTTACAAAAGCAATGGAAGAACATTCAGAAAATCAAAAAATGCCAATGAGTGAAAATAATAATTATTATTATACAGAAAAATACTATCCTTATAGAGACATGGATAAAGATTCTGGTAAAATGTATTATCCCGATCATATGAGTTACTATGGTGGTAATAGTGGCGGAGGCAATTCCTCTTCAAGTTCATCTTCTGGAATGAGCGGTGGTAATAGTAGCGGACAAAGTTCTAACTATTATACTGAACGTGATTATCCAACTATGCGCGATTCAAGAGAAGGCCGCAGTCCAATGAGACGTAGAATGTATATGGAATCTAAAGCAGCTCATCAAGAGGATAAAGCTATGAATGATTTAGAAAACTATATGCGTGATTTAAACCAAGATATTATGGAAATGATTAGTCAAGCATCTCCAGAAGAAAAACAAATGCTTCAAAAGAAAATAAACGTTTTAGCTACTAAGCTTCAAAATGTTTGAAATAAATCATATTAATTGGGATATTAAATTAGTTTCTTTTAATCATCCAAAAGTGCGGCGAAGTGATGGTTCATTTGCGCTTGGAGCTTGTGATGACACCACTAAAACAATTTATATTAGTGAAGATGTTCCAAGTTATAAAATTAAAAAAGTGTTATGTCATGAAATTACTCATGCCGCGATGTTTAGTTATAATGTAAATCTTAATATAGATTAGGAAGAATTAATCGCAGATTTAATAGCAACATATGGTGAAGAAATTATAGCCATTACAAATAAAATTTTTGCTAAAATAGCTTAAAGGGGCTAGACTTAATTGTCTAGCCCCTTATTTTTTTTACTCTCCCCAATTAAAAGCAGCTTGCTTATTTGCGCAAGCACCTATACAAATGGCATCACAAATATCTTGAATAGGTTTAAGTCCATAGTTTTCATTTACCCAAGCCTATGCCGCACGTTTTTGTTCAGGTCGAGTTTTACCTTTTATACCTAAAACCGATTTCCAAGTTCCAGCTAAGATTGCTTCTACTGGAACTTTTAAATCTAAACAAAGTTCATAAAGAACTCCAAAAACTTCTGCGAGAATTTTAAATGTTTGTACATTATTTACTCGCTATCCATCCATATAAATATCTTCTAAAAAAACTTTTTCAATTTGATTTTCTTGAATTAAAGTTTTTACTTGCAATTTTAATTCATGTAATCGTTCATAAACATTTGTTATACTATGCAAATCAATTTTTCCATATGAATCTAATTTTCCATCTTGAAATATAGCCCAACCACTTACATTGCTTGCTTGGTCAAGTGCTAATATTTTCATCTTTTTAGCTCCTTTATTTTTTCTTTAGTTAATTTATTTTTAGTATCAATTAACTCAGGACATTCTTTCCAGTGAAGAGGAATATTAGTAATGGGGTGTTTTCCTGCCGTTTTTGCTTTCCCACGAATACATCTTCTAATAGAACTTGAAGAAAAACCATATTTCTATTCTGCTTCTAAGCTTGAATTAAATGATTCCTTTAATTCAAAACAATATATAGGAATTTTTATTCCTTTTAAAATTTCATGTTTATTTTTTAATTCATTAATTTTTTGTTGTTCTATTTGATTAGTATAAATCCAATGAATAGGCTATCCATTGGGCATAAAACCTGCATATTTTAATTTATTTTTACAAACTTTTTGAATTGAGCTATTATCTATTCCAGTAGCTCGTTCAGCTTCTAAAGCACTTTCAAAAATTAAATCTAATTCAATACAATAAACTGATTTATTAATACTTTTTTTAAAAGTACCATCTTGCCACATCTAATAATTTAATTTACGACGATTTTCTTTTTGATTTTTTGTTAGAGTATTTGTTAATCCTCCAGCTGTTAAATTATAACCATAATCTGGATCTTGTGTATTATAAAAAGCAATTAATTCTTGTTCTTTTAAATTAGCTTCTTCTTTAGTTAAATTAGAATAAAGAATATCGTGTGTAAAATTATCCCATCCATATTTTAAAATAGCAGAGCTAAAATGACTATTAGGCTATTTTTTTATATATTCATAACCGTTTTTACCCCATCTTTTTTTAGGAGTTTGCTTTGTCTATCCAATATATTTTTTATTATTAATTTTATTAGTATGACAATAAATCTTGTAATTATTCATAAGATATTCCACCTTTCATAAAATATAAAAAATGGAATAATAATATTAAAATTTTTTGACCAATATTCCCAAATTATTTGGAAGTACTGCCGAACCCCCCAGTGCGTTCAGATTTAATGGGAATATCTCCAGAAACAGTCCCATAATAAAGAAAAATTCCTTGTCCAATTTTATCTCCCTTTTTAAGGAGAATATCTCTTGGAGATAGATTAATTAATTGAAAATAAATATGTCCTTCATTATCAGGATTATTATAATAATCTCTATCAATAATACCTACACCATTAGCTAATACAAGCCAATGCTTTAAAGGTAAAGAGGAACGCACTTGAAGCTATAAATACATTTCACGAGGAATATAAGCTTTAATACCTGTTGGAACTAAAGTAGGTTTTACTTTTAATTTTTTAGTTTCAGCTGCAAGTTCATCTAATGTTACAGTGTGGTCAAATGGAAAATTCATTCTAATGTTTAAATAATCAAAACCGCCACTCTCAGGTTTAAAATAAGCAGGAATAATTGTGTCTTCTGCTACTATAAAATCATAACCAGCGCTATCCCAAGTTGCACGATGAGGCATTAATTCATCGTGTTCTTTATATTGAGAAATAAGCTCAAAGCGAGGAAAATCCATATTATTCTTCAATCCCTTCACCATACTTTACATAAAAATGACCTTCAGGAAACTTTTCTTCATTAAATACTTTCTTCGCTTTGACAATCTGATATTCTTCTACAATCTCGCCTTTTTCTTTAATGTATTTAGTAGTATAACTAAAATTTGTTAATTGAAACATAGGGTCATTAGCAAGCTCTTCATGAAGCTATTCAACTTCTTCAACAGTGCCAACGCGATAAGTAGTTACATCGTTAATTAAATATTTATTCATTTGTTTTTCTTACCTCTAATTTAATATTTTGATTTGCATGTAATGCTTTAGATTCAGCCCAAAAATCTTTTATTACTTTATCTAAAACCATTTCTGAGCCTGTTAATTCTACTGCTTCAGCTTGATTAGTTAAAGCACCAACTGCAAGGAACTAACCAAGAGTATTTAAATTGCAATCTTCTGTTAATTTTCTAACTTGTTGACCTAATTCAGCTGTAGTATCAATTAAAATAATTTCTTGCTAAACTGTAAATAAGTTAGGTTTACAAAATAATTTAACCAAATGGCACCACTCCTCCATCATAAGGGAAAAGCATGTAACAATAAACTTCATTATCATCTTTATTTCTAAACCAAATTTCAATATGATCTTCACAAACATCATGACTTACTATTGGTCCAATAGCTAAAGAAACAGCCAATAGCGCGGAACCTAAATCTTTTAAATCATTAATTTCATTTTGATTATTTACAAAGACAGTATAATAGGAAGTTTCTACGCTTAACAACATATAATATTTATTATGAATTTTTTCATGATATTGATTAAATTCATTTATAAATTCTTTCATTTGACTGGTTTCATAATTAGGTAATTGCCGAATAATACTACGATTTAATTCATAAAGACTAATTTCAGGACCTTTTCCCTTAGCTGTTGGTAAATAAGGTATCCATCTTCCATCTTTAAATTCAAATGCTTCATGAGTTTCTTCAACAATGCAAATATCCCCATCATTAGCGTGATTAGCCAAAAGTAAAGAATTGTTTAAATCTTCAGCTCTCGCTACTCTTTTTAATTTCATTCTGCATAAACTCTCTTATATTTATTATTCTTTGATTTTTAGAACCTCTCATTGCTAAAGTAATATCACGTTCAGCGGCAATAAAAGGTCCATCAATCAAGTAATCTGATAATTCTAAAATATGTTTTAAATGAGGTTTATTCTATTGAAATAAATTTTCTGCTAAATAACCAGTCCAAACATAAATTAAAATATCAGGATAATGTTCTCTAACACTTGTTATTACTAAATCAGTTAAAAATAAATTTTCATCACATAAAGGTTCTCCACCCATTACGCTAAAATTGCGCTAAACATCATTAGCATTTAAACCTTGAAGAATCTCTTTCAAAGTATCATTAGTAAATTCTTTACCACCATTAAAATCCCAAGCCTCCGGATTATGACAATCCTTACAATGAATTGGACAACCTTGAGTAAAAAAGGTTAGGTTTACTTTTTTACCTGCGGCGATATCATTTTTTATAAGACCTGCGTAACGCATTACTCCATCACTCCTACGTGTTTCACGCGGTGGTGAACTTCATCTTGTTTACCTAAATTAAAAGCGGTTTTATAATTGCCAGTTAAATAACCAGTTACTCTACGTAATTGCTGAATATTCTCACTACCGCAAATAGGGCAAGCATCATTTATCTCACCTTGGAAACCGCAGTCTAAACAAGTATCGCTTGGGACATTAATAGCAAAATATGGAATATCTTTATCCATAGCATAATTTACAATTTGTTCTAATGCTTCTGGATTATGAACTGCTGAAGCATCTAATTCAACATAAGTAATACATCCGGCTTGAGAATATCCTGTTAATTGACTTTCAATATCAATTTTTTCAAAAGGACTTAATTCATGCCAAACAGGAACATGCATACTATTTGTAAAGAATTCTTTATCTGATACAAGTGGAATTTCGCCATATTTTTCTTTAAACTTTTTCATGGCTGTATAACAAAGATTTTCAGCAGGAGAATAATAAACTCCAAAATTAAGTTTATATTCTTGTTTAAATTCTTTGCAACGAGTATTAAATAATTTTTCAATACGTTTAGCTAATTCCATACCCTCTGGAGTTGTATGGTCTTTACCAATAAGAATCTATAAACATTCTGCCAAACCTAATTGTCCAAGGCTTAATGTTCCATGCTTAAGCGCACTAATAATTCCTTCTTCTGGCTTATATCCAAGCATTAAACCATTTTCATACATAAATTTTGCAGAAGCAGGACTTTGTGAAGCAATATAATTAAAACGTTCAATTAACATATCTTTAGCTTCATGAATTTTTTCATCTAGTAAATTCATAAAGTTATCAATATAATCTCTTTCATCTATTCCAGTATCAGAACGTAAATTAACTTCTTCTTTTGCCATCATAGCTAATTCTGGTAAAATAATAGTTACAGGACAAATATTACCGCGACCATCTTTAGTTTGTGGATTTGTCCCTGATTCCGCATTAATGTCAATTCCATTTGCGGTTCTGCACGTTTTTATCTGATGTTACCATCAGCACTGACTATATCTTCTATCTTACGATAGCCTTCCGCTTCGAGTATGTGCCTATCTCATACCCTACTCCCTTACATTCATCAGGGATAGTCGATACACTTTATTTTAGATATATTCGTTTTCTTCATATGCAATTTGCCATTCATCTTTATAGAGCTTTTTTATTCGACCTAAACAACGACGAGAAATAAACTAATGATTACTTTCTTTAAAGAAATCTTGCATTTGTTTTTGAGTATCAAAATGATATTCTTCTTTTGTATTTATATTTCTACATTTTACTTTTGTAGAATGTGGATTTTTATTTCCCATTTTACTTTGTCGCAATTTTTCTTTAATTATTTTCATTTCTTCATCTGTTTTATTTTTGTAAGTATTTCCGCCACATTTATACTCGGCATTAGTTTCATTATAGCCATTTTTAACACTATTATACCAAGCTATCCAATAATGTTCTTTTGCGGTTAATTCTCGCTAAGAAGTAGCTGTATCTAATAGTTCTAATTTAAAATTATCTGGGCCATAATATCTAATTGCTCGTGCAAAATGAGTGTCTAATATATTATTTAAAGCATCATTCTTATGACGCTTCCATCGTTCTTCAATGGGACGAATACTCTATCCTATATATACCTTATTATTTTTTATATTTGTGATTTTATAAACGAACATATTAACATTCTCCTTTTATATTATTATCGTTCATTTTATTTAAAAAATGTTCGACACAATTTAAGGAAAAATGTCCTAAAATCTTAGCACGGTCTCATCCACTTGGGACCTAACCGTTAGCATACGGACCACCTGCGGCCGCACACACCCTCGGGCGAGGTTCAAAAGGTTTTACATGAGCTGTAGTTTCCGCTTACCCATGGTTGAGAAGTAAGTCTTGGGGTCATTAATATCATACCCCGCATTACCAGACCAATCAATATTAGCATAATTAGGATAAAGACGTTTTGCTGTAGATTTTAATGCTAATTGATATAAATCATAATTAGGGTCACCGGGTTCTCTGTTAATACCTTTCATACATTGGAAAATTCCACATGGAAATATTGAAGTTTTATGAAGTTTACCAAGGCCTTCAATAGATACTTCTAATAGAGCTTTAGTTACCATACGACCTTCGGGTAAGGTACAGGTTCCATAATTAATAGAGGTAAAAGGTAATTGATTACCACTGCGAGATTGCAAAGTATTAAGATTATGATACATACCTTCCACAGCTTGATGGACTTCTTTTTCTGTCATATCCATAGCATATTGATAAGCAGCTTTATGTGATTCATCATTAGCTTCAATATCATCAAAAGATAATTCTTTAGGAATAGAATCTAAATAATCTTGATCTGTAACCCCTTCAAGATATTTTAATCCATCAATCATATGTTTACGAAAACTTTTACGAACATATGGAACCATAGTCCAATCTAAATGTGTTGCAGATACACCACCAAACTATTGAAGGCTTTGTAACTGGAAAATAACTGCTACTAATTGAAATGCAGTATTTACAGAACCAGCAGGACGTACATCAGTTTGACGAGTATTAAATCCATTAGCAAGTAAATCATCAAAAGGAATAGATAAACAATTATGATTTCCTACATAATAATTATCAAGGTCATGAATATAAATCATATTACCTTCATGATTTTCTCTAGCTTTTTTAGAAATTAAATAATCTAATGCTAATTTTTTAGTAACAACTGCTGCAGCTTCTCCTGTGCGTCCGCCAAAAGAATGTTCATCTACATTAGCATTTTGATTTTGAACATCAGTAGCTTCCAGCTTTTCACGAATAGCATCAATAAAATCATGCTAGTAATTACGAGCCACTTCTTTTTTATATCTATATCTTATATAAGCTCTTGCAACATCAGGGCGCTCAGAACGCATAAGATATTCTTCAACTAAATCTTGAATTTCTTCTACGGAACAACTATTTCCATCTTGATATTTAAAACAATCTTCAATATCATAAGCAATATCATATGCAGTATCATCTTCATAGAGTTTTCCATCTACTTCAATAAATGCTGCATTTATTGCATCTATAATTTTTTGTTTATTAAAATCGACGATATCACCATTTCGTTTAATTACAAGCAATATTATCTCCTCCATCTAAATATTGACTCAAAAAAGAGTATTCTACTATATTTAGTTTTTTAGATATATTAATTATTACATGTTGTCCTTAGACTGCTCATAATGTTCAAGTTTTTTAAGTGTTTTAAAATGTTCTAATTCTCTTTTAATAATTTGTTCACTTTTATATAAATCTCTAGTATTATTATTCACTAAAATGTAATAATCGAAATCTATATATTTAAAATCTTTTAAATCTGAATCATATCTTCGTAAAATTTCTTTTATATCAGGATACTTTTCTCTTTGTAAGCTACGAATTAATCTTTCTTTATCATCGCATCTAACATATACTATTTGAGTATTTAAATTAGGATTTTTAAGTAAAGTTCTGGCTGCGGCAGGATTAGCACTTAAAACATTAATTTGAGAATAAACCAAATCTTCATATCGAGTGCCATAATACCATCCATTAAAATTTTGCCATTCGGCAAGTTTTCCACTATCTATTTCTTGAAGAAATTCTTCTCTAGAAACAAAATGATAAGGATGACCTTCTTTTTCTCCTGTTCGTTGAGGGCGAGAAGAAACTTGAGGAACTACATGAAAATCATTAGGGTATAACATTAATAAATGGTCAATAATAAAATTTTTACCAGAACCGCTTTCACCAATAAAAACAATTAAATCTTTCATTCAATACTTTCTCCTTTATACCTTTCTGTTTGTAAAGTTAAATCTCCATCTTTATCAATATCTATAATATGATATAATTGATGTCCCCCAGAAGTAGCATATTTTTTAGTAATAAAAGTATCTCCTGAACGAATGCCTTGCACCATTATCATACTACCCCTATTAAACCAGCTTAATTCTTGACGATGCTTTATACCATCTTCTCCTATTTCAGAAATAGTTTTATCAAATAAAGCAAAATACTCTTTTCTAAATTTAACATTTACTACTCCATCAGTAGTTAAAATGGTGGCAATTCCTTTAGTTTTATTTTTAGCAATACAAGTGCCGCAAATTTTAAAGAGTTTAAACATATTTATAGTTTTTTTACCTTTTGTAAAACTCTTATCTATAATTGGCTCTTCTGGTAATGAATAAAAATTGCTTAATCCATATTTACCCATATTTACAGTAGATAATTCATGAGGGTGATGATAAAAACAAAGAACTTCCATTTCCCAAGAAGAATAATTTCCAGAAGCATATTTATTCCAATCTAATTTAAAGATTTGATCATTTAATTGCTGAAGAACTTCATTACCAGATTCTTTTAACCAATCTCTAAAAATATCCATTACAGATTGATAATACTTATCCCAAACCTTCGCTATTAAAATATTATTTTCTGAAATTATATCATCTTTATCAATTTTAGTTAAAAAATCTACTGCACGAGTATCTAATTGATAATAGCCTGGTAATTTATCATTTTTACAAACTGCCTTTAAATATCTATTAAATTCATAAACACTAAAAGCAAATTGTCTTTCTTCTGTGTCTCTTGGAATTAAATTCATTTTATTTAATGTTGGCATATTTTGAAGTGTTAAACGAGATTTTTTATCACAGGTTTGCCAAATAAACCACGCCATTGCTAATTTTCTATCCATCATTTTATCAAAAGCTCCTGCTTTAATTAATGATACCATAGATTGCTTTTTTGGGCTAATTTTTTGATAAAAATCTTTAATAGATATGTATGGTCTATTTGCAATAATTTCACGAACTAAATCATCATTGACGTTTAACAATGCTTTCATTCCAAATAGAATTTGATGATTTTTTACATCTGGTTTAAATCCAAAATCAGATTGATTAATATCAACTAAGCTTACATTAATACCAGCATTAATAATTTCATTTAACGCTTTTGCGATTTTACCATAATCAGTGCTTACAGTTTTATCATCTTCAATATCACTATTTTCATCTTCTAATGAACCACTGTTTACAACTAAGCAAGCAGTATCCCAATAAATTGGGTCAAAAGAAGTTGCAAGATATAAAGTTTGAACACCTACAAAACTATATGCTAAACTATGAATTGTTGAAAAACTATCTGTAATATGTCTTTATATTTCTATAAAGCATAGACTATATTTTACTGTATACAAATACAGAACACCGTTTCCCAATGCGTATCAATAACATCAGTACTCTCTGTCTCACCAGAGATAGTCGTTACAGGTTTCTTAAAGGATATTGATAATTGTTATTATGAAAGCACATACCATTATTAATTCTACGAATTGTCTCTTTGGATGCTGTGGTTGCTTCTGAAATTTCTTTATATGTTAAATTAGTATTTAAAAGCAGTTCTTGGACTTGAATTGCCCTCTGTTCGTTTGCACTAATTTTTCTAATGGGGTATGAAGGATATAATCCTTTTCTTAACGTACCAGCATTAATTTTTTTAACTGTTGAATATCCCATATTTAGTTGTTTAGAAATTTCATTTAAAGATAAAGTAGAATTTAATAATAGGTCAATAAGTTCATCATAATCTTCGTCAGATTTATAATATTTACAAAGAGGATATTGTTCTTTATCATCAAAAAAATAAGTTCCTGTATTAATACTTGAAATAAAACTTGCGCTTACCCTATATTTATTTTCTATTTCATAATATGGAATTTTATCTTTTAATAGTTGTTTAATATCTTGAACCTCTTCATTAGATAATATTAAAGAATGTTTACGGGAACCACCATAATCCCTATTATATCCTTGACCGTTGCCGCAAAATGTATTTAATTCTTTTATCCAATATTGCTCTCTTTTATTAACTTCTTCCTAATTTAATGTATATAAAATTTCTAATACTTCAATATCAAAATTTTCTATACCATATTGTCTAATTTTTTTATGAATTAAATCATTATAAGAAGAAGCCTTGCTATTAAAAGCGCAAGATTTATGCTCTCTTATCCTTCTTTGTAAATTATTTGTCTATCCAACATATTTGTGTTGATTAATTTTATTTGTATAGCAATAAATATAATTCATTTTTATTCTCCTTTATATAAACTATTGCCATACATCCTTTAAGACTTCCCACGGGATTATCATGGCAACAGCTGGGATACATTTTATATCCTCGCTGATACTTTAGATTTCCCCGTTAGCATTTAATAACTTTTGTCCCAAAGTATTAAATACCCCGCTGATAAACGGAAAGATGTTTAGGGGCAAGTTTTCCATTCACCCCATCTGAGGACCTGCGCCATATTTCCAAACATATGCACCTAATTGAGGACTTTTTGCTTGTTCAAGAACCTTTTGATGTAATGCAGGAATTTTATCCATTTGTTTTTTACCCACT
Source organism: Clostridia bacterium (assembly GCA_017458285.1). Taxonomy (GTDB): domain Bacteria; phylum Bacillota; class Clostridia; order TANB77; family CAG-508; genus CAG-269. The sequence goes on from JAFTFU010000004.1 coordinate 73,142, forward strand.
ACTTTACGAGCAGAATTTGCTTCTGCTAATGTAAATCCGCAAATATCTTTATCCATTAACATTAACATCAATTGTTCTTGGCTTGGTGGCACGCCATATGATGATTTAAAATAAGGTTCTAAGGTTTTTTGTTCATTAGGAGTTAATCCCCAACGATTCATTTCATCATACCATAATTGAATATTATTTTTAAATTTAAAATATTTATCAATAGGACGCTCTTCTTCTTCTCCCATAAGGCGCAACAATCCATTTGCGTCACTCATTTCTGTGATTGAACGAGGCCGCAAACGTTTAGCCGCTTTAACGCCTTCTTGAGAATCAAATTGAAAAATATTTATAACTGAAACATTATCAAGCGCATCCCAAATTCTTTCATCATTTTTTGGTAAAACATTAGGATGAAGATATTTATCATAAACTTCTTTTAAAGATAATTCCGGTTCAATTTGACCATCTTGCTGTAAAAATTGAATAGTTTGGACAATTTTATCTTGAACTTCTGTTACTAAGAAATCATATTTAACATTACCCATATATTCAATATCGTGAAGATTCCATTGAGTAATAATTTCGCCTTTTGGAGTTTTCATAAAAGCGCAATGTTCAAATGGATCATCACTAAATAAAACAATTCCAGAAGCATGAGAAGAACGCTTATTATGAATACCTTCAATAGCTATAATAATTTCAGCTAAGCCTGGATAATTGTTTACTTCACGAACGAATGAAGCTACTGGTTTTCTTCCTTTTTCAGGATTACCAAATAACACATCTTTTACAGGCCATAAAAATCCTCGTTCTTCTGGTACTAAAGAAGCCATATATTGAGCTTGATCTACATCAATACCGTCTTTATAAATTTCTGCTACTTCTTCGTGCCCACTTGGAGTAATTTTATTTATATATCCAGCTCCAGGACCTCTATAACCCCTACAAGCTGTTAAAATTGCTGATTTAGTAGTTTCAGTTCCAAAAGTAGCAATTCGTGTACATCCAAAGATTTTTGCCCATTCTGGAACATCATCATTAAAAGTAGCACTTCTTTCTTGAGCAATTTTATTAATAATGGTTTTAATTTTAGAAGGACAAACATCTATATCAATATCCGTTATTTATTGGACTATATCTTCTATAACTAATTGTTATAGGACTGCGCTACGGAATAGTGCCTATCTCTATTCCTCTTGAAATTATATTTCATTTAGTCTCTACACTCCAATAAAATCCTTTATATAAAGTTTTATTTTTTATTGCTTTATTTAAGCCAGAATGTCCAGTTAGTTGTAAATAATCTAATACAGCGGTTTTGGCATTAAAAACTCTTAATAAATTCCAATCTTTATCATACATATAGACTTTTTTACCGTTTACTGCTTTATCCCCTTTTTTACCATACATACCATTTTTTTCGCCAGAAACAGCTAAAGACATTTTTTTACGGTATTCTAAAGTTTTCATGTAATCTGTATTACGATTATTTTTAATTTTATTTTTTGTTTCTTCTGTTAAATGAGCTCCATAACGAGGGTTATTAGGACCAGAATATTTAATACTCATTTTTTCTGAATATAATTTTCTCTATTCTTCAGACCATCCAGCAGTTGTATTACCGCCTTCTCCACCCTCATGGATATTATAAAAATTTTTATCTTTTACGGCATTAAAAACTTTTATAAATTCTTTTTCTTTCTAATTATTTTCTTGCTCATTAGAAGAAATAAATAAAATTTCTTTTTTAAAATTTTCTTTACCATATTTATTAATAGCTAATTTAATTAAATTTCCACTACCTAAATAATCATCGTTTAATTCACCATGATGTTTTCCTATATATTTTTTTCCATTAATTAAATTAGTAGTTAAATAAATATAATATTTTTTCATATAAATCACCCTTTCATTGCTTTATGAAAAAAGTGATATTGACATTGACTGACTTTGACCAAGATTTTATTAAAGCACGGTATTATGAGCCTAACCGCTTGCGGCCGCACACTCTCTTAGTCAGCTGATTCGTGTATTTTTATACCTTATTTTGCTGATACCGTTAGCCTATTAAAATAGACACCCCTTGGCAGGGTTCACAGTCTTTTTTTACAACTCGGCAATATCAATATTAGACTACCGAGTTCAACTCTATCTTCATTAAGATATCTAAAGAAAGGCAAATCCCATTCAATAGGATCTAACTGAGTAATACCCATTAAATAATGATTTAAAGCTGCACAAGAAGAACCTCTACCTGCGCCAATAGTAGAACCGCACTCCCAAATTAAATTAATATAATGTTGAAGAGTATTAGGGTAACGAAACATATTTGTTTCAAGCTTTTCACTAATAATACTTTTTACACGAGCCTCTTCTTCTAATTCAGTAAAATATCGTTCAGCTTTTGGAGAATAGCAAATTCCCAATTCATACATTTTTTCAATACATTGATTTACCCAATAACGATTTTGAATATCATCATCATGTAACATTTGACTTAAATGAGGATATTTAGGATTATCTTCTCCAACGCCATTAACAGTCATCCAATAAGATTTAGGATATTCTTTTACTTCTACGCTTGGCACATCTTGTTTGTGGAACAAAGAATATCTTGAAATTTTATTATAAATTTCTAAAGAATTTTTCATAACTATTGATGCAAATTCTTCATCATTATCAAAAGTAATTGTTAAATTCTTTAATACTTCATCAGGAGACATAAGATAAGCATATTTATAAAATAAATCTACTTCTCGTTCTCCTTCTTTAGAATTAAGATATGCTTTATGAACTTGTCTATCTTCTTTTGTTAAATAATGACTATCTGTTCCAACCGTCATTTTAATATTATATACGTTAGCTATAGAACGAAGAATTTGATTAACTCTAATTTGGTCGTTAGAAGGTGCAGGCGCACATTCAATATAAAAATCATCACCAAATAAATTTAAACAAAATTTTAGAAATTCTTCTATTTTTTGATAATAAATAGTTGCATTAGAGATATCATCTACTTCTATGCAATCTTTATAAGCTATAGCTAATTGACTTAATTCTCCACCAATACAAGCTGTTGTTGCAATTAGATGACCAGGAAATTTATTTACTACTTCTACTAATTCAGATTTTAAAGTAGGAACTCTTTCCATTTTTCTATCTACATAAGAATTCATCCAAGCGCGAGAACTTAATTCTCGTAATGCCCTATGACCAATAGCATCTTTAGCAATTAAAATAAAATGATAATATTTTTGGCCGTTATCTCTTGTATCAGTTAAATAAATTTCATTACCTAAAGCTAATTTAAAATCTGGATTTCTTTCTTGTACTTTAAGCATATACTTTTCAGCAGCTATATGAGCAGATAATACTTCATGATCAGTAATGGCTATTCCCATTAATCCCATGTCTATAGCTTTGTCAATAAGCTGCTCTGGTGTATTTATACAATCTACCAGCCGCAGATTTGAGTCGGTAGTATGGTTATGATTATTAAAATATGTATTCATTTACTACCCCACTTTTTTATTTTCTATAATTATTATAACATATATTATTATATGTATCAATTTTTTTGAATCACAACTAATTTTTTTGCAGCGCGTGTAATTCCTGTATATAAATATTTTTTTCTTTCTACTTGGCCTCTTGGCCATCCAGATTCTTCACAAAGTAATACTTTATCCCACTCGCTACCTTGAGCTTTCCATACACTAATAGCATAACCAAAATTAGCATGTAATGGTAAAGCAAACTTTTTATGTAAACGATATTCTTCTTTTGGATTTAAAGATGGACTTCCTGTTAATAATTCATTATAATCAAATGATATCATATCATATTGTTCATCATCATTATCGCCTGAGATAGTAGCTGTTAAAATAGGGACTGAAAAAGAATGCCCACGCACCCAATAAGGATAATTCCAATTAGAAATTGTCATTTGTTTTATTGTTCCAATTACGCCGTTGGTTAAAGGATTTTGTTGATTTGATAAAATTTCCCATTCATTATGAAGATTAATTATTTTATCTCCTACCATAGGCTCATTCGGTAATTCTTGGGCCGCTCTCATTTGATTATTAAGAATTAATTTATTACGAGTTGTAGCACATAAAACTTGATCAGCCCATAATAACATAGATGTGGATAAATCAGATTTATGAAACATCATAACTTGTTCATTTTTACAAGGAAAAGTGCTTAATGGATTACCTTGCCGCACATGCATTGATAAACGAATAATTTCACTTTCTTGTGCTTGTCTCATTATTTCATCTAAAAAAATATGAGGACTATCTAAGACATGATTATCAGCATCTTCTCCTGGCGTATCTGAAATGGGAGATAATTGTTCAGGGTCTCCACAAGCTAAAATATAAAAATTATGTTGACATAATAGATCCCACATTTTCCAAGGTAACATACTAACTTCATCTACTACAACTATTTTTATTTCTGATTCCATTTCAAATGGAGCTTTTGGAACAAAAACATAATTACCTGTAGGCATTCTACGTGCATGATATAAAAGTTTGTGGGCTGTAGTTGGATTAGGACAATTTTTTTGTTTTAATACATTTGTTGCTTTTCCAGTATAAGCAATATATCTTACTTCATTTTCTTGTACACCTAAAGCATCAATAATAAAACGAACAAGAGTTGATTTTCCAGTTCCTGCCGTTAAGCGTAGCCAGAGATAATGGTATATTTAAATCCTGCTTGATATCTGGCTACTGCAATTTGCAATCCTTGTTCTTGTTTTGTTGTAAGAGTCAAAGATTTTCCTCCTTTCTGAATAAATTTTCAATATTCCATAAATTTGCATGAATTTCTCTATGACAATTTGCACAAATTAAAATACATTTTTTACTTTCTTCTAAACAATCTTTTAATTTAAAATCTCTATCTCCTATTGTAAAATCTTTTTTAGAACTATCTAAATGGTGAAAATCTAAGGCTCCTAAATAAGCATTATATCCACAGCGCTCACATTTTCCTCCGCGCTATTTTCTAATTAAATCTAAAAATTGACTTCGCGTATATTGAGTACCTTCTGGCATACATTCATAACAACACTATCGTTGATTGGCTGCAGCACTTCTAGGTATAAATTCATTTTCACAAATTAAGCATTTTCGAGGAGTTTTTAATCCTTGATTAGTTTTTTTTCGTAACTGACGAGCAAGATATTCACAATGTTTACTACAATATTTAGCTGTAGATTTTTTACATTCAAATTCATTGTTACAAATTATACAATTTTTAATCATAATAATTCTCCTTAATTTTTATTTATTATAATTAAAAATTGTTTTTATTGTTTTCACTGGCTTTACCCTTTTCTCATAGCCGGTTAATATCATTTTTAGTTACCTTGTACTCCATTGGACGGCATACCCAACTAACATATCCTTGAAATTGAACATTATATCTACTTTTAAAATAATCCATTATTTCCTCATCACATAAATAATCAAAACAATATATTCCATACATTGCTTTAAATTCAGTATCATATTTTTCTTCTATCATATCAAGTAAATTCCAAAAATCTCGTCCATTATACATAAATTCACTAAAATCATACTTATCTAAACATTCTATATTATATTCTCGATCCATACATCCACCTCTATTATATATTATAACATTTTTTAATTTTTGATTCAAAAATTTTGAAAAGTGATTTTAATTCTGAATTGCGATTGTGGTGGTCCTGCGCGGCCGCTGCAGGTATTTTCCTCGCAAGGGTGTGTGCGTGTGAGCTATGTGTTACCACGCAGTTGCAATATCAAGTTGATAAATATTGCGTTTAGCAAAGCCGCCAGTATCGCAAACAATGCCTAAACCAAGAGATGTCTGAACAATGCTACCTCTAGGATGGACAGACAAATTAGCAGCGCACATTACATAATTACCTAACATTTTAACACCATCTTGTCGTACCCAATATGGATATTCAGTTTCAGAAAATCCTCTGTTACGCATAATGCGTACAACTCCACCCATAGGAAGATTATAATAAGTTTCTTTACCAGAAGGGCCATAGTTAACGCCTTTAGATTTTGTTAATTTAGAACCTGTCCAAGAAAATGTAACAGCTTCACTTGCTTTCAAATTATCTAACTTCTTTTGAATATCTGTTTGAGCATTATGAGCTGCCCACCATTCAGATTGGGCTGTAGCAATAATAGTATGGTCTTCAGCATATCCTAAAGCTCTTGCGGCTTCTGCCATTTGATGTGCATAATTCTTTCGTTCTTCAAATTGATTAATTAGACTTTCATGTTCTTCAATTGTAGTAGGTTCAGTGGCAAAAACATTAAAAGGTAAAATAAAACTAAATAGTAATAATGTACTAATAATAATTTTTTTCATCTAATCTCTCCTTAAAAAATATAATTTGTTTTATTAATTATTTCATAATCTTCAATTAAAATTTGAGGAGAAATATTTCCACCCCACTCATTTAAATTGCAAGTGCCTATAATATTAATAATTGTAATCCCGTCGGCTTTTAATGATTCAAATTCTTCTTGGCTTGCTTTAAATTTAATTAAAGATAAATTATTATCTAATTGAATTTTTATAGTAGGACTTTTATCTGGCGACATTAATTTTAAATCTTTTGAATGAATTTGGATATTTTCTATAGCAATCTAAGGTTCTGGAATTCCCTAGCCCCATATTGAATGCAGAAAACCAATATCTAAAATATCCTAAATATGTCTATCCAAGTCACCATAATTCCAAATAAAATCAACTTTATAAGATGCATTAAAATCAAAATCCCTTAATTTATTTGTAATATAATCTTTAAGCTATGTTATACAACTATCATCAATTATACAACCAAAAGCAGAACCATGACCTTGCGCTAATTTAACAAAATTAGATTCTACTAAAAACTCTCTAAAATTATCTAATTTAGAAAATTGAGTATTTCTACCGCTACCACGCCATTCAAAACAAGTAATTTCACCGGTAGTATTATTATATTCAATATGAGAATTAAGAATTAAGGTTGGCCTTTGATATTCGTTAGCAATTTGATTTGCAATTAATCCAGTAAGATTTTCTTCTACTGGTTCAGTTAATTGAATAATTAAAATTGGAAGATTTAATAAATTTTCATCTTGAATTTTTTTTCTTATAATTTCTAAACTTGTATCTCTTGCTCGTGTCTATCTGCTTTTTACATTTATGCAATTTCTACAAGCCTATTCAACCCGAGTTTCAAACTAACCTTTACAACCTCGTTTCGTAGAGGGTATTTGTTCATATGCCTTAAAATCTAACATAGATTCAAAAAGTAGTAATTTTTCTTCAAAAGTGCCTAAACGAATAACAGCATTTATATAAGGAGCTATATAAAAAGAAACACCAAATGGAGTTAACTCTCCTTTAAGAGAATACGATTGTTTATCTACAAAAGCTTTTATAAAAGGATTTCTTAAGTTATTAAATCCTTCTAAAATTAACTCTCTTGTTTCATATTCAGTTAATTGCATCATATCTGCTATCATACCAATAGAAACTAAATCTAAAATATTATCAGCATAATTCTAACCATCATCAATTAACTAATCTATATACTAACAAAACTTATAGACTATTCCAACACCAGATAGAGTTTTATTAGGATAATCGCAAGTTTGATTATTTATACGACAAGCAAATTCACAAAATGCCATATCTGATTCATGATGATCTAAAATTAAAACATCTGTATCCTATTTCCAAAGATTAATATGCTATTCAAAATCACTGCTGCCTGCATCAGGAATAATTAATAATTTTGTGTCTTTGGGAATAACTTCTAAATTAATACCATGCTATTTCCCAGTATGAATAGTATAACTAATATTGGTTTGCGCAGTTCCTGGAAAACGCATATTTATGTAATTAATTAAAGCAGCTGCGCTAGTATATCCATCTGCATCACTATCTATTTGAATAAATATTTTACTACCGAATGCTAAATGTCTTAATAACATTTCTGCTCCAGTATCCATATTTTCTAGTAAAAGCGGATCTAATATATCTTCTTTTGTAGTATGTAAATAATGTTGAATATCATCAGGCTAAATACCACGATTATAAAAAATCTATTCTATAGGAGATTCAAATAAATTTGGAGTTTGCGTTAAATAAGAATAATCCATTATATCCTCCTTTCTTTAAAAAGTTTTAAGAAAATATTTTTATTACAATCTATAGGAGAATCTTTGTATCCAGTTAATTTTTGAGTATCCAAAATATAAGAAACTTGAATTGAATTTTTATATTTATTCTAAATTTTTTTTAAATTTTTTAATAAATGAATATATTCACTATCTCCAAGAGTTTGAAATTGTCTATCAAAAGCAATAATAATTTCTTGCGCTCCTGCATCCATTAATAGCTACATTTGAAAGCTAGAAACATTACTGCCGCAGCAAGCCACGGAGATATCATTATCTTCTCCAAAATAAGTTCTATATAATAAGCAACTTTTTTCACCTTCAAATATAATAGCCTTTTTTACTTTTGGAATATTACATCTTGAGTTATTAAAATTATAAAGATTTAATCCAAGAGGATGATTATACTGAATACCATTAACAATTAATGGTCTATATTTTCCATATATTTCTTCTTCTTTAACTACTGTGCGCCCACGTAAGCCAATAAATCTGCCATCTTTATCAAAATGCGGAATCGTAATCTAATCTTTTCCAGGATAAAATCCTATTTCAGCATTTATTAAAACCTGCTGTGAAATACCTTCGTTTAACCAAGGAGCTATTCTTATATTATAATTAAATCGTTTTAAAATAACTGGATCATATTCTTCTAAAGTAATGTGTGGGATAGAATACTAAATATCTTTAATACGTTCATAGTTTGCTAAAAATTTCCAGTCTTCTAGTCCTTCTTCTTCTGGAATATCAATTTCTTGTCCAGAGATATGAAAATAATGTGCAATCCATCTAACAGCATCATTTAAATCATAATTAATATGCTATTGAATAGACATTACTTTAATGCATAATTGAAAAATATCAAAAATAGGTTCATCGCAACCTGTATAACATCTAAATAGTCCAGTATTTTCGTAGAAATATAATTTTCTTGATGCATCACTTGCGGGAGGGTTATGACAAATAGTTCGGGCGATGAGCCCAGTTGGACAATACTCTGGCTCACCGCCCCATTCATCTAACAACTAAAAGATATCATCAATAGATAAACTATCTCTAATATCTTGTTTATTAAAGGTTAGCATATTAATAAAGAGTTACTTTAGTGCAAGTGCGCATCAAACCACAGTTATCATTTACATAATCAATCAAAAATTTCTGAGGGTCAGCAAGCTTGCCTTTATGAGACTTCTTTTCTTGAGCAATAAGCGCATTTGCTAACTTAGTAGGAATCAAATATTCAACAGAACCGCACTTGTCATGAACTTCTCCTTGCTTCGTAATTACCATTGTAAATCTTTCATTTTTTCTTAAATTACCCATAATTAATTATCTCCTTTAATCTTCATCTGCATCATCCGCAAAAGCGCTTGCTACGTGTATTCTTATATCATCAATAGAAATTAAATCATAATTCCAAGTTGTTGCAAACATAGGTTTTATTCTACAAGTACCCAAATCTGATTGACACCATAAATAAATTCCTTTATATCTACCACGCCTATTTTTATAAACAGAAATTTTTAAAGTCGGAGTTGCAAATGCTCCAGTGCTTGTAATTGCTTCTAGTCCTGTTGTATCTTTTTCTCTAACAGGTAAAAGAATTAATCCCAAATCTATTTTATCTGCTATACTTTTAGCTCCGCGCAATAAATTTTGATCGGGGGTTTCTGCATCTTGATAATCAGCATTTAACTATGTAGCAGACATAATAAATATTCCATATTCATTACAAATATCTTTTAATCTATTGGATAACATAAAAAGAATATTATCTTCACGAAGTCTTACTCCACCACTACGGCGAGTAATTTCTTCTAATATTTTCATGCTAGTATGAATATAATCATGAAAACAAAATTTAATATCGTGATCACGAATATTTCTTTTTATTTTATTTTCAACATCTTGCAATGAAAAATCTGGTAAATGTTCTATATATAAAGGTGCATTTTTTAAAATTTGAGCTGCTTCTAAAACTCTATTTTCTTCATCACCTTCATATTTACCATTTAAAATATGTTCTTCATTTACATTAGATAAAAATGCTAACATCATTGTTTGAATTTCTGTTAAATCTTGCTCAGTTGCAATATATAATGTAGGCTATGAAGGACCTGTTTTAATCCATCCAAAATTTTCATCATACATTTTATCACAACTAATATAACAAGCATCCGCAATCATAGAACGAGATTTACCAATTCCAGTAGGGGCTGACCGCAAATAAAATTTTTTAAGTCTTGCGCCCCTTGTAACTGTATTAATTAAAGGTCCATATAAAGGAACTCCAACTTCTGGATTTTCTTTTAAATCTTTAATTAGTTCTAAAATATTAGTTCCAGCTTGTTGAGCTTCATCAATTACTTCATCTACATAACGTAAACGAATATCTTCAATGCGTTTATTTATTTTGTTTGCTAAATCAACTAATGAAGAATTATCTAAAACTTCTTCTTGATGTTGACGTTTTTTAGTATCTAAAATATCATCAGGGTCATAAATATCAGTAACATCAATTCCATAAGCATCATAAGCTCTTAATAAAGTAAATTTTTTAACACGACTATAATAATAATCAAAAGTGTTAGGAGTAGCATTTTCTGATACTTTTATTAACCATTCCTCACCTTTTTGTTGTTTAAAAATAGCTTCACTTTTAGGACGAGCTGCAAGAAAATCTGCAATACTTGATAATGAAATTTCTTGTGCTCCTAATTCATGTAATTTAAAAATACATCCAAAAGCAATTTTATGGAACTGGTCTGGAAAATCTTCATCTGTTAATGAGTATTTATCTGTATAATCTAAAAGACGAGGATTATTAAAGACACTTCCTATTACCTGCATAATTGCTGGAATATCAACATACTTACTTGGCATCTTCAACCTCCTCGTCTAAAAATGTAAATATTTTTCTTTTTTTAGGTTGTCGCATAGGTTCTTTAATCACAATATCAATATAATGGGGTGAATATTCTTCAATATTTTTATCAGTATTTTTCTATTTTAAAAGCCACTAATTATAATAATAATTATAAGCTTCTTGATATACCCAAGGCACTATTCCAATTCCATTATTTGATTTTGATAAATCATTTTTCTTTACTTCATAAAAATATTTTAAGGTTCTTAAAATACCTGAATAGGTATAATCATAATCCTAGATAAATTTTTTAATCTGTAAAGTTATACGACCATCCATGTGTTTTAAATTAAATAACTAAATAATATATTCTTCTAATGCTTGCCTATCTTGTTCTTCTTTTGCTTGCTCTTCTGATAAAGCACCAGCGCAAGAAGCATGAGCATATCTTCTTGTATTCACTAAAACAGCTGGATATTTATCTCTATCAAATCTTTTCTTACATATTGTGCAAGTTACATAATGGGCCATTTAATCCCACCTTTAAAATAGCCCCCAATTAAGGGGGCTATTAATTTTATAATAAAGTAGCTTTAATTTCTTCATTAATAAGGTAAATAAATTCAGCTTGCTCACGAGTAGCTTCTGTAACCTTTTTACCCTTGCCAAGATAAGTGTCAACAATAGCACTAATCTTTGCAGCATTGCTTTGATTATTAGCCATCAGCTCATTAACCAAAGATGTAAATTCAGACATCAAAGCATCATAATCATATTCATTTTCATTAATAGGAATGATTTTTTCAGGTTCATTAGTAACAGCATCAGAACCCTTTACTTCTTCTTCTTTGTTAATTGCGGCTGCAATTGCATTAGAAAGTGACTGATAAGAAAAATCAACTTCCGCAGGCATATACTTAATTCTACTCTTACATTCTACAGATTCATCAGCACTACGAATAATTAACTTTCGAGAACCAGCTTCTACTGTTGCATAAGCTTCAATATCTACTAAGTTACGAACAATCTCATTATACGTATTTGGACATGCCGGGACAATCTGATTATATTCAGTTCCATCTTTACGCTTAAAAGTCTTATCCTTGGAATGAGAAATAAAGAAAATGGTATAACCTTTCATCTGAATTGTATTCAAAACAGTTTCCCATTCCTTCTTTACTTTAGACCAACCATTAGTGGACCAACCACCATCTCCAATATTTTCAATACCAAGCTGACTACAAATATATTTTTCACAAAGCGCAGCAGCCTTATCAACAGTATCAAAAATAATTACCTTAAAACGTTCCTTAATCTCAGGATCATCCAACTGACGCAAAACCCCTCTAATATCAGTCCAAGAATTAATATCAACAGGAGCTTCAACATTTAGTGCACCATATCCCTTCTCAAATGCAAATAGCATAGAGTTAGGGATTTCGCAAGCAAAAGTAGTCTTACCTACACCACCAGGCCCATACATATAAATTGTATAACCATCTAAATTCTTACTAATTTTATGAGGTTTAATTGCTTTTAGATTAATTGCCATATTATTTCATTTCCTTTTTATTTTATTTTTTAATTTAGATGATAGGCTGCAAAATTGCAGCCTTTAATTAAAACTGGAAATTACCAGTGGCGGAAGTAGCAGTAGTTGTTGCCGCATTATTAGCAGCCTTTTGAGCCTTATATTCATCCTGACGCTGCTTAATAGAAGCTAGATAAACTTCTCTATTGGCCATCATTTCAGTCAATTCTACAGCAGTAAGAGTTTCTTCAGCATCCCAATCATAAGGAACAGGATTACAACCAGTAACAACCCAATCCTTACGAGTGCTATTTACAATTCTTACTTCTGGTTCACCGAAGGCACTTTCAGTTGTAATTTCACGTCTAATAGTCTGAGAAAGCTGACGACCCCAAACGCAAGTAAAAACAGGGTTAGTGCTTGTTGCGCCAAGCCCAGTAAAATAATCCATACCAGAAGGATTAGTTACACTAAATTCAATAGGTAAAACATCTTTGCGGAAATTAAAAGTACAACCTCTAATAGTTACCTTCTCAGGAGTATTACGCTCTTCATCTGCATCAGTATGAACAACAGAAGTAATAAGCATATCACACTTAAAAGTATTATGAGTCTTTTCATCAGGGTCAACAGAATCAATAGCGTGAACAAAGCCGCCTTCATTACGCTTTACAGAAACAAGTTCCTCAGAACCATTTCTATCAGAATAAAATTCATTAAGAGCAATAGCAGAATCAATTCTTACCTTAGCAGCAGAATCCTTATCACTCATCATAATAGTTTTCATCTTACCATCAATAATATTCTTCAAAATACCAAAAGTAGCATTGTTACTACCATTCTTAGTTTTTTCAGTTACATAAGTAAAATGAACACTTACAATATTTGTACACTCTTCATCGGTTGCAATGTCAAGATTTCCCATAATAAAAGTAGTTCCAGGAGCTTTAGAATTTTCTCCTGTAACTCTCTCTTCCAGAGAATGTTCATAAATATATCCTTCAATATGAGTTGTATTAATAAAATTTTTCTTCATATTATTTTATTTCTCCTTAATCTTCAAAAATAACTTCTTTTCCTTTTTCTGTTATACGATAAATTACTGGGTCTTGAGAAACCTTTTCCACATATCCATCAGATACAAGTTTACGAATACTACCAGATACTGTGCGAGAAGAAATAAAAAGTTCTTCTGCAATATCTTTTGCCTTCCAAGTTTCTCTATCAGCATAGTCTTGTAGAAATTTAAGAATTAACTTACCATTATCTGTGAAAGCAGGCTTATTCTTTTTATCCGAACTATTCTTAAAAGTATTCCAATAATCTTCTAAATTTTCAGGAAGAGGATTGGTAGAAAAATTACTTTCTACATAATCAATAAAATCAGATTTCAATGACATAAAAATATACAACCTTTCTCATTTCTATATATATTATATCATTATTTTTTTATAAAATCAATTAAGAAATTTCATCCAAAAAAATTAATTCTTGAGCATAAGGTAATCCTCGTGCAAAAGACATAAAAGCATCAGACCATTCAGTTAACTTATGATTACGACGTTGCCCTTTTGAACATATGCCTAAAAGATTTTCATAATTACAAGTCCAAGTCCTAGTCTGTAACCAACCTTCTGGTAACCAACGAATTAATTCTTTCCAATAACGCTTATCTTTTGTTTCATTATATTTTTGTCTTAAAAATTCTAATTGTTCAATAAAAAATTCTGATAATTGTTTAATTGAATTTTCTCCAGCAGGAGTAAAAGTATCTCCTTCTTGTTTATAATAAATTAAATCTGAATTAAAATCATCAGTTTCAAAACATTTAAGTGTAATTGGAGTAGAGGTTAATTTATGCATTGTAGATGTGGAGTTACTTACAGTTCCTACTTTATAAGTATCCATTTCTTTCCCATGTTATCTTATGTTTCCATAAGCACTGACTATCTTTTACTTGTAGATATATCTACAAGGAGACCATTTCGAAGTGCGTATCAATAGCACCCCTACTCCTCCGCCCAAAAGGCAAAGAGGATAGTCGATACAGGTTAATTGTGTATTAATAAATCTGTTAAAGTATAATTTTCATTATTCAAAATAATTAAAGGAATATTATGTTTTTTACAATATTCTATCTTCATCTAATCGTGCTTTTGAAGTGTTTCAAAACCATCACTCCAGCTCCCATTAGGCTATTCATAATGCTATTTTCCATTATACTCAATTAAATGTGATAGTTTTCCATTTTTAAATATGGCAAAATCAAAACGCAATGCTCGTATATCTTTTAAATCTGAAAATGTATATTGTGTGGCAAATTCTATTTTATTATCTATTAACATTTTGGTAATTTTTTGTTCATTAAAACTATGAACACATCCACAACTTTTAATTAAACCTTCACGTAAATGCTAACCACTTGTAATAAATATATTACCACAATATTTACATTGACATTTCCACATTGCTTTTAAGTTTTTACTTCCAGCAAAATCTATTACTTTAATTCCATCATTTTCAAAATCAATCATATTTTTTATATTTTTAGATTCTTTAATTTTACAGCCACAGCTTTTTGTATGCCCTGACTTTAAATTACGAGTATCTACATTGGTTTCATTGCCACAATCACATAAGCAATGCCATTTACCACCTTTAATATAATATAAAGGAGTTAAATATCCAAACTTCTAATTTGTTAAATCTTGACGAGGTTTTGAATTTCTTATTTGTTTTTCCATATAATAATTCCACCTTTCATTATTATATAAAAAACGTTTCAATATCTTTAACAGATTTTGACACAATTTTTCCCACGGGATTACCATATTTTATAAACTTAGGTTTCCCCGTTAGCATCATCTATAATCATAGATAATACCCCGTTGATGAGACGGAAAAATCTTTCATTGGCAGATAACCTACCAGTACAAAGGAGCTGTAATATCTACAGACACAAAAATCTAACGCATAAATTTACGATGTTCAGGGCCTGCCTTGATTAAACGCTATGCTAAAAATAAATCTTCTGGACCAATAAATGCGCTTAAAAATGTATCATCAGGACCTTCTTCTAAGGTTCCATTTTTTAAAAGCCAATCTATATAATGTTCAAAACAGCGTTCCGCATCTTTATCGGTAGGATATTCCTATTCCCAATTTGGATATTTTAAACTGGTCCAAGCAGATGCTATATCATCCAGTTGACTAACATCCCAAAGATTGGTGATACCAAACCAACTATCACTTTTATTCCAAGAGTTCATAGGATTACGCATTCCTCGGAACGCATTTTCAAAATTGTAAGTGTGAATATTTTCAAATTTCATTTTTTAAATTAGAATCCTTTGCAGTAGAATTTAAATTATTAATAGAATCATTATAAGTGACTGTATATTGATTATCACCAGAAGAAGAGGTTGTAGTTACCCATTGAAAAGGATTATAATTTGGAGTAGTGTAAGTCCAAGTTCCGCTATTTGCGCGATAACCATCCCAATAAGCTTCGTCAAGAAGCTTTTGAAGTTCTTCTTTAGTAATTTCAATTTTATTATTTTTATTAGTTGTAAATATTTTAATCATTTTATACTATACCCCCAGTCTTTAGCATGATAAAATTCTTGCCAATACCATTCTCTTTCGTTTAATTTATCTGCAGTACATTCTTCTAAAATTTCAAATGTAAAATTTTCTGGACCTATTTCATACATAGCCGGATAAAGTTTATTACGTGTAGCTACTTCTGCACCTGTTCCACGTTTAATATGTTGACGCCATCTTTCAGCAATATTAACTGCTTGACCAACATAACACATCTAATTTTTAATATTAGTAATTTTATAAATACCAGTATGCTACCCCTATCCAATAACTCTACCAACTAAATCAGTATAAGGTTTTTCATAATAGCATTTATAAATTACTTTATTAAGAGGAAGATTATCTCTAAAATAAGGCAATATTTCTCTTAATCTTTTAATTTCTACCTAATCACTTAAAGATAACTTTAAACGATAAAAAGAATCATCTTCTTCTTTTTGCTAAGTTCTTTTGGCTACTTCAATAGCTGCTGAAACTTTACTACGTTCATCTTCTAATTGATTTTTTAATTCATCAGTTTCTTGGCGTAAAGAACCTAACTTAGAATATAATTTACTTGTCTATTCTTTAAAATCTTCTTTAGCATCTTCCAAAAGAGAAAGATAGGTTTTATTTATATCTTCTCTTCTTTGCTAGAGATTTTTACTTAGACGTTCCATTTCATGTTCGTAGTTTTCTTGAGCATTTTGTCTAGCAGTTTCATATATGGCTGCGGCCGCAGTTTTCTACTATTCAGTTAAATCATTTAAATGTTCTTTTGTACGAGTAAGTTCCTATTCTTTTAAATCAATCTCTTTTATTAAAGTTTGTAAAATATCCCCACGTTGTTCTATTAACTACTAAAACTAATTTGCCTAATCTTGCAAAGTATTAATACTTACTTTTAAATTATCTCGCTATACTATTAAAGCAACATTAGACTCCTATATTTTTTGTAATTTTGGTTTTAATATTGAATAACAAATGCCGGCGCCCACTCCGCCTGCGACTATAGTTAATAAAATTATAAAAATCATAATAAGAAAAAAAGGGACAGCTTTATGCTGCCCCTATAGACTTTATATTAAATTACTCTTCAGCAGTGGGATCAAAAGCCATACCAGCATCAGTCAGACTTAGAAACTTAACCTGCTTATGAGTACCATCGGCAAGTTCAATCTCAGCAGGAGTACGAATGCCAAGACCCTTGCGTTGAATAGCGGATGTAAAAATACCATCAACGGAACGCTTCTCAAGACCGAGAGCATCAGCAACATCAGCAGCAGTTACATTCTGTCCATTAATACTCTTTAGATAGTCCAACACTCGTCTAGAATTCTCTTTCATAGCCATAATAAATAATCTCCTTTAAATTAAAAATATATTTTTAGTTTAATGTATAATAAATTCACTTGTCTCTAATTTTAAATCTTCTATAGTTAATTTATTTAGATGAGTATAAGGTATTCTTATAATAGGAATATTATGAGAATGACACCAATCATTTTTTATATTATCTCTTTTTTGCTATTCTTGAAGAGATAATGAAAAGAACTTATTTTCTTGAAAATGTTGTATTCCATCATATTCAATTATATAAGAATTATCCACAAAAAAATCAAAACGAGGATTACTCATTTTATTATTTTCATAAGTTAAATCATCAAATGTTTTTTCAGCTACAAATGAAATATTATTATTAGTTAGTAATGTAGCAATTTTATACTACCCTTTTGACCGGATGCAACCACATGAAGTTGTATTTCCGGATATTAAATCATTAGCTCTTACTTCTATATGATTACCGCATTCACATAAACAATTCCAAACTACGCTATTATTAAGCCGTTTATTTGTAGAATGTATTGCTATTAATTTTCCAAATTTCTAATTTGTTAAATCTTTAGCTATAAATTTATGCTAATTCATAGGGCCGGTTTTCTTGCCAATACGACTTGCTATTTCTTTCTATAAGCATCCACAAGAAGTAGTTTTTCCTCTAATTAAATCCTATGTTCTAACTATTTTAGTATTACCGCAATCACACTAACAAAACCAAGGATAATGATTGTTTAGTTTAAAATCACATTTATATAATGCCACTAATCTTCCAAAACGTTGATTAGTTAAATCAAATGCTTTTGCCATATAATTCTCTCCTTACAAAGAATCTAAATAAATGAGCTTATTTTAGTAAGGAATAAAATATTATCTCAAAAGGTAGCTAATCTTTTGCTCCCTCATTTATTTTATGTAAAAATTATATCAAAAAAATTTTTTTATGTCAAGAATTTTCTTCTAAAATTTCTTGAACCATTTCATCAACAATCATCATATCAAAAGGTGTTAATGAACCAGAAATTGACATAATTTCATCTTTTGCACGCAGAACTTCTGCACAATTTTCATTTGCTTCAATGATAGACTCTAGCTTAGCGATTCGTTCCGCAAGCTTTTTCATTTCTTTCTTTTTCATCAATTTTTCTTCCTTAATTTTTACAAGTATATTATATAAAAATTTTTTAGAAATGTCAATCTAAAAATTTTAAAAATTCTTCTTCAGAAATAATAGGTATTCCGAGTTTTTTAGCTGATACATTTTTAGATGAACTTGAATTAATATCATTGTTAATTAAATAATCTACATTAGAAGAAATAGCTGATAATACTTTTCCGCCTTCTTTTTCAATGATTGATTTTAATTCATTTCTATTTTTATAATGTTTAATACTACCTGTAATTACAAATTTTTTATTTTGAAGCTTATTAGAAGATTCCATCATTTCCACTTCTGGGATATTTAAATATTGATAATATATATTATCTGCTTCTTCATAATTAAAATTAAGAATTTTTAAAGCAGTAATATCTCCCATATCTGGAAGTTTAGTAAAATCAAATTTATTATTAATAGCATCTCTAAAAGCTTCATAAGACTTAAAATATTCTGCTAATTGTTTTGAAGCACTTCGTCCAATTTGAGGAATTCCAATAGCACAAATAAATTTTTCTAATGTTGTTGTTTTACTATTTTCAATAGCTGTTAAAATATTATTAACAGAAGTGGGACCAAATCCTGGCATTTTTACCCATAAAGAGCGATATTGTTCAAGATTAAAAATATCTTCTATTTTACTAATCCAAAATTCGTCTATTAATTTTCCAAGAGTAGCTTTAGAAAGTCCGCGAATATCTAATCCAGATTTACCGCAAAAATGTTCAAGTTTATTAATAAATTTTCCTTCACAATTAGGATTAGAACAATAGAGTTCTTCTGTATCAAAGTTTTTTCTTCTGATAGTTTTTTCTCCACAAATAGGACAAACAGTTGGTATAATCAAATATTCTTTATTCATAATACTTCCAATGATAACCTCCACAAGTCTATCTTTGACCCCTACATACCATACAAATTTTACTTTGAGTAGTTTTTGGAACTTGTCTAGCAGCTTCTGAAGCACTTTCATAAATTATTCCTGTTTCGATACATTGAACAGGTTTTTTACGAGCTTCAGAGGCTTTTTTTGCATTAATTTGACGCATCTTTAAAGCTTCTTTAGGATGTTCTTTTTGCCATTTTAACATATCCTAAGCACGTGCTAAACCAAATTCAGGATGCTATTTCATCCACTCGAGAGCTTTTGGTAAAGCATTAGGTGAAATTGGTGTCTAATTTCCTTTTAAAATATTATATCCATATTCTGGATTGTCACTTTGGTATAAGTTAATATAATATTCTTCTTTTTTATTTGCTTCTTGATATGACCAATTACCCTGTTCTAGAATTAAATGTTCAAAATTATTCCATCCATATTTATTTATTGCATTATAAAATAAAGTACAAGATTTATAACCTTTTCCATTTTTCCATCTATCTTCAACATTCTACATTGTTTGTCCAATATAAACCTTATTGTTTATTTTATTTTTATGCATATATATTGTAATCATTTTTATTCCTCCTTTATTAATTATAAAATTCGGAATAATCCGATTACTATAAATTGTCCCGTCAATCAAAATTTTTTTCAGCTTTTACTATTTGTGGAATTATCATATTACTTTTCATAATCCAAACCTTCTAACCTTTAAAAGGTTTATCTCCTAAAATTTCTTGCATAATACTTATATTATGAAGATTTGCACGTTCAATGGTAGACCCATCTATTTCTACTGGATTAAAAATAGCAACAGGTGTTAATACTCCAGTTCTACCCATAGTCCATTCAATATCTCTTAATGTAGTCGGATAAGTTTCATCATATAGCTTATACGCAATCGCATTTTTAAAGTGATGAGCAGTTTCACCTAAAGATTTACCAAATTTAATATCATCATATTTTACAACAATACCATCATATGGAATATCTTCTGACATTTCAATAATATCTTGTAAAAGAAATTCATCAAATGTACTATGTTGAATCCAAGGAACAACTTGAAAACCTAGATGATTACAAGCATCTAATTTATTACTTAACCAATGATAATTATCAAATCCTTTAATAACATCCCAAACCATGAAAGTTAAATTGCGTTTAGCACATTCATTACTATCTAATAATCTTATACTACCCGCTGCAAAATTGCGGGGATTTTTATAATCATTAGCGAATTTTTGAAAATCACTTTCTAAACAAACAATCTCTCCATCAACAATTAATTCATCTTTATAATTAATTTTATTTGGAATAGATGGGATTACTAAAGCATTATGAGTAATATTTTCTCCAATGCGACCATTACCACGAGTCTCTGCGGATATCAATTTACCATTTAAATATCTTAAAGAACAAGTTAAACCATCACATTTAGTCATTATTAAAACAGTATGATTATGAACAAAATTATCAACTTCTACAATATTTTTAGTTTTATCTAAAGATAACATAGGATGATTATGTTCTACTTTTTTTAATTCATTAACTACTTGATAAGAAATATTTTGAGTTGGAGAATGGGAAGGATAATAATGAGTCGCTTGTTCCCAGTTAAGCAGCTCAAAATACCACTTATCCCATTCTTCATCACTAATTTGTGGATTACCTTCATCATATGATTTAGTCCATTCATTTAATTGAGTAGCAACTTTATCCATATCACTATGGCTCCAAATTGCATAATCATTTAATAATTCATTCATACTTTTGTCACACTCACAATTTGATTTCCCTTAATAACAATAGTTCCAACAGAAGTTTTATTAACTACTTTAGCTATTTCATTTGCTTTTATACATAAAGAACTCTTATTACCACAAATTAAAATCATATCATTGTCAGATACTAGACTTGCGGCAACAACTTCTTCACCCTTCGCGCAAATATTACCACGTAAATTTCGACCTTGAATAGGCAATGCTTTCAATGCAAATCTACGTCCCATGCCATGCTTAGTAAATAGTGCTAAATCATCAGTCTCATCTCGTACGGGTAAAGCACAAATAACTTCATCTTCTGGCCGTAAATTGATTCCTTTAATACCCATAGATACTCTTCCTGTTGGAGTAAAATCAGCACCTTTTACTCTTAATCCATAACCATTTTTAGTAAGTAAAATAATACTTTCTTGATTAGCTAAAAATACAGAAACTAATTCATCATTCTCATGGAAATTTAAAGCTTTAATACCACTCTTCTTTTTTACAGAGATATAATCACTTAAAGCAGTTCTTTTTACATAACCTTGCTTTGTAACAAAAACAATATATTTATCATCTGTTTCTCTATAAATGGAATAAATAATAGTGGGTTCTTCTTGCGGTTCCATGCTAACCAAAGCACGAACAGGTATTCCTTTAGAAGTATTATTTCCCTCTGGAATATCATCAACAATTAAACGATACATATTTCCCTTATTAGTAAATATCATAAGGCTATCTACGGTATTAGTTCTTAAAACCATATTAGTTATATCATCTTGTGTTTTGATTCCTTTTCCTCCACGTCTTTGAGATCTAAATGAAGTAGCTGGTATACGTTTAATATTACCGCCCTCTGTGAATACAACAACACATTTTTCTGGTGGAATTGCGGCAATCTTTTTTTCTTCATTGTTTTTAGGTTCTTCAATTTGAGTTAATTCAGTGCGTCTTTCATCACCATATTTATTTACAATATCATTTAAACGTAACAATAATTCATCTATTGGATTAGCTAATATTGCATTATAATGGTCAATATCATATTGTAGACCTGAACATTCCTCTTGCAACTCAATTTTTTCCAAATTTGCTAAACGACCTAATTTCATTTCTACAATAGCATGAGCTTGGTCTTCTGTAAATTTATATTTATTTTGTAACTGAGTTTTTGCATCTGCAGCTGATTTAGACTGTTTGATTAAAGCGATGATATTATCAATATCTTCTAATGCTTTTAATAATCCTAAATTAATATCTAATTTGCGTTCAGCCTTTTTTAAATCAAACTCGGTTTCTCTTTTAATACATTCCGTGTTATGTTCAACATAAATTTTACAACAATCTTTTAAATTTAATTCAGTTGGAGTTTTACTTACCAGACCAACCATATTATAAGAGAAAGATGTTTGTAAATCAGTTAATTTAAATAATTGAAAAATAATTTTATTTAAATTAGCATTTTTTTCACATTCAAGGACTAAGCGAAATCCCTTTTTACGAGTGCTTTCATTACGGATATGTTTAATTCCTTCAATGTCTCCATTATCACAAATTTTACCAATTTGTTCCATAAGTGCTTCCGTGGCAACTCCATAAGGAATTTCATAAAATACAATATTATTATTTTCAATATTGTATTTACCTCTAATTTTAATACTACCTCGACCAGTTCGCATTATATTTGGAATATCATTTTTATTAATAATAATTCCACCAGTTGGAAAATCTGGGCCTGGTAACATAGGTTCTTTGCCATTTATATAATCATTAATAGCTTGCGCAACTTCTCTTAAATTATGAGGCGCCCAATTACAAGCCATTGCAACACCAATGCCAGTATTAGGATTACAAAGTAAATTAGGAAAATAAGATGGTAATGTTACAGGTTCATCTTTAGTTTCAGAATAATTAGGAACTGTATTAACAACTCCTTTTTTCATTCCAACTAACATACCATCTTCAACTAAAGTAGATAATCTTGCTTCAGTATAACGATAAGCTGCAGGGCCATCTCCATCACGATTACCTTTTGAGCCATGAAAATCAATTAAAGGATAACGCATTACCCATTCTTGAGATAATCTAACTAATGCCCCATAAATACTTGAATCTCCATGAGGATGCCAATAAGCCATTGTGTTACCAACAATATTAGCACATTTAACATGAGGTTTTTTTGAACTGAAACCCTCATCATAAGAGCAATATAGAATACGTTTTGCCACTGGTTTTAATCCAGTTTTTGCATCTGGGATAGAACGGTCAGTATTTACAGCAACCGCATATTCTATAAAATTAGTACCAAGTTCAGTAATAAGATCAGTTAGAATCTCGTTTGCCATAAAGTGTTTTCATCCTTTCTTCAAAATCTTCTATTGCTTCTTCGACAAAATAAAGTTTTGTTAAAACTTCATCTTTAGCTTCATCGGTCATTTTTTCAGGATAATCTCCCCAATTTCTATATTGACCTTGTTTATATTGACCAATATAAAGGATATCGCCCCATTGATTTCTTTCAGTGAGTCTATTATTCAGCATTATATTGGGCCTCCTCGCTATGTTCTTTAATATAATTCTTACGAGGAACAACTGCTGTTCCCATCAAATCATCAAATAGTTTTCTTGCAGCTTCAGTATCGTTAATTGTTACTTGACGAATAATTCTTTGTTCAGGGTCTGTTAAAGTTTCTTCTGTTTCTTCAACATCCATTTCGCCAAGTCCCTTCATACGGTTTACTTTATAAGATTTACCACTATTGGCTTTACGATATTCTTCTAAAGCTTCATCATTCTTAATATATTTATATCCTTTATTTGTAGTAATTTTATACAAAGGTGGAACACCAGCATAAACAAAGCCATCTTCAATAAGCTGAGGACAAAAATTCCAAATAAATGTATAAAATAAGTTTTTGATGTGAGCCATTTATTCTTATGTTTCCATAAGCACAGACTATATCTTACCTGCGGCCGCAGCCACAAGAACGCCCATTTCAAGTTGCGTGCTAATAGCAACCTTACTCCTCCGATACGAGGATAGTCGTTACAGGATTAGATGTTTTTCCAAGTTTGATATTGGACTACTCTTTTTATTGTATTTCGTGTGCATTTCCCTAAATATAAAGTATATATTTCACTAATAGATTTATTTTCTTCTTCGGCTAATCTGCGAATTTCTTTAACATCGGATTTTGTTAATTTTGCTTTATTTTTACCTTTTCTTTCTACTTTAGAAGAAATATTTCTAATCATAGATGTATCAACATTCTACCAAGTGTTTCCTCTGTAGGCTTTGCAAAAAGCATCATAGCTAATTTCATCTGCATACATCTTATAAACGTCGGCAGGAGATATATTTTGAAGAAAAATCATTTCTCTAATATTTAAAACTTGTTCTTCATTTAATCTCGCTTTAATATTCTTTGAACCACTTGTATAATCAAGAGGAGTTTCTTCTGCTCGTAGAATATTATATCCTTTTTCTCTATTTAAAGCATCGTAATAATCTATCCAATACTATTCTCTAATTAAAAGCTCTGCATCGGTCAAAGTATCACAATCTTCAATAATTTCAAAATCAAAATTTTCAAATCCATATTTTCGCAATGCACGAATAATAGGTCTATTGTTGCCTTTATTTATCTCATATCTGTATTCACGCAATCTTTTTGCTAAATTTACAGATTTACCTATATATACTTTATCATTTAATTTATTAGTCCATTTATATATCGCTCTCATTTTAATCATCCTTCCCACGGGATTGCCATATCTAAAAAGACTTAGGTTTCCCCGTTAGCATATTTTTTCTACTTTATATGAGTTCCAAGTGGAGCACATAAATAAAGTCTGTCCAAAAATATACCCCAGTGGCGAACTGGAAAAGGCGTAACAGGCACTTTTACATACCATCAACATCAGCATCGCTCATAATAATAATTTTTCCATAACGAATTTTATTTTTATCATAAGATACTTTCATAGTTTTAGGATCAATCTCTAAACCAAAAGCATCCATCATGGTCATTATTTCTGCATTCTTTTGGATTTTATCAATACCAGCTTTGTGAGTATTAAGAATTTTACCACGCACAGGAAGCACTGCTTGAAATTCATTATCTCTAGCAGTCTTCATATTACCAGAAGCACTGTCCATGTTTATCTTATATTTCTATAAGCACTGACTAACTCTTCACTCCGGTTTGTCAAACCATCATCGTGTCCTCTATTTCCAATCACGTATCAATAGTGATTGTACTCTCCGTCTCACCGGAGATAGTCGATACAGCTTATTTTATATCTTTATAAGTTTGTCTCGTTATAGCATTATATACAGTACTCCAAGCTCTATCTGGAGCGTATTTTTGCCAAATCTATTTAGGACTTATTCCATTATCATAATCATATCTCATTTGTTTCACTTGTTCTTCGGTGAAACATTTTTTATTGTTTGCGGCTACTTCGGAAGAATTTGCTTTTGCATTGTGTGAATGCCAATATTTATTTTCTTCAGTATGATACTCTGGATAAATATTTTTCCAAGTATCAAACCACCAAACCTTCTAAAGACCTCTTTTTGAAATTTTATCTTTATATTCTTCATAAACTATTTTGAATGGAATATGAGCATTATAACATTCTCTAATATATTTTACATCTTCCTCATTTAATAATGCTCGACCATTTTTTGAACCAACCTAACTCCTGTTTGGGTTTTCGTCTCCGCCTAGAGTAGCATTATATCCATTGATATAAGAATTATAATAATTTATAAAGAACTTTTCCATCTAATCAAGAAGTTCTTTAGAATATTCTTCTGGAGATAATATTGCGATAATTTCATAATCAAAATTATCAAAACCATATTTTCTTACTGCTTGATGAAACTGACTATTATAATCATTTGCTTTATCATTATAAACTGAAGATTTATGATTATATTGACGTCTTTCTATATCAACGCTCTATCCAATATAACATTTATGATTTATTTTATTTTCATATTTATAAATTCCTATCATATCACTCTCTCCTTTCATTAGAATATAAGGGAGATACTGATATGATTTACTGGTTTTGTCCTAAAGATATAAAATCTTGCCACGGGATTGCCTTCGCCTAAACATATTTTGACATATATGTGTAACGGTCAGGTTTCCCCGTTAGCTTTACCTGCGGCCGCAGGTAAAACCCCGTTGATGAAGCGGTAAAAAGGATTAGGGCAATAGTTTTCACTTACCCTCAGTAATATAAATTTCACATTTCTTGCGGTCTTTACTAAAACAATCAGCTAATTTAGAATCAAAGCGTAAAGCTTTTTCTTTTTTAGCTTGTTTTTCACGAATTGAATCTCTAGCTTTTTGCGCAGCTTCTCTGGCTTTTTTAGCCATTTTAGCTTTATCCGCTATAGCTTTAATTTCTTTTTCATTTTGAGTGAACCATATGCGCAATTCATCTGCAATTGCCGCAGTAAATGGTGTCATTTCAAGCTTAGTAATTCGAGTTTTAACTTGTGCATCATATGCTACGTTAGGAGCCGTAATATTAAATACAATATATAATCCTTCTTGAATATCATCACCAGAAAGATTATCTTCATTATCTTTAAGCCATTTCTTTTCTTTGAAGAATTTATTAAATTCTCGTGTAAGCAATGCTTTAATTTGTGTAATATGAGGTCCAACAGAAGTTAATCCTGTATTTACATATGGGACCATAGTCATTGAATAATTAGACGTATAAGTCATAACCATATCAATTTTATTTTTCCCATTTGTAAAATTTAAATTAAAACGATTATTAATTAATTCTTTATTTTTAACTGCTTCATCTACTAAATCATTCAAACCATCTGTAGAATAATAAGTAGTTTTTTCTCCATTATTATCTAATTCTATAGTTAGACCAGGACAAAGGGCTGCAACAGTTTTAAATAAAACTTTAATTTCATTTACATTTACTTCTGGATGTGTAAAGAATTCTTCACTTGGTTCCCATTCTACGCAAGTTCCATTTTCAAAATCTTTAGCTGTAAAAATTTCTCGTTTATTAAATTCACCTTCAACAAAATAACAACGCTCTACTTGCCAATTACGATAAGTATAAACATCTAACCAATGAGAAAGAAAAGTTGTTATTTTAGAACCAATACCAAAAGAACCTAAAGAAGTGCCTTCATAAGTACCATCTTCTCTATATTTTCCTGAAGTGTTTAATACACTGAAAGCTGCTTCAAGAATTGTTTTTCCATCTTCTCTAAAACTATTAGGAATAAAACCTTGCCCATAATCTCGTACACGACACATTTTACCATTTATTGCAACTTCAATTTTATCTCCATGACCTAATCTAAATTCATCTACTGCATTAGAAAAAATTTCTACTAATAATTGAGTTGCATATGTCGTATCTCCTGCATATACGCCCGGCTTAAGTCTTGTAAATTCTCGTGGGTCTAAGCTTTCTATTGATGTTTCAGTATAAAGTGTTTTATCTATTTCTTTTTCTTTATTCAACATATTTCCATTTAAAACCTCCACATTTATTTCTTATTCCGCGGCATACTTTTGAAATTGCACTACTATCACAATTATTTTCTCTTGCGGCTAATGCCAGTGTGTCATAAATTTGAATAATAAAATTATCCTCATTTAATTTTGCTACTTTTTTACTAGAAGATTGTATTTGAGTTGTCCCAGGCATACCTTTATATGTATATTTATTATATTTAGGGATAAGTAACTCATCTTTTTCATTCAACCAACAAAAATATCTATTATTAGTTGAATGTCTTTCACCCCTACAACAAGCAGCAATATGTTTTTCACCTAAATTTTCTTGTTCAGCACAATCTGCAATACAACGCCAAATTTTTATAACATTATGATTTTCATCAATTTCAGCTATTCTTTTTGCATTGTTTCGTTTTGTTTCACTAACTTTTTTATAAGTGTTGGGGTCATTTCTTGGATGATGAGTATCTAATGTTTGATTATAACCATTAGGAACTAATGTATTATACTTAATTAGATATTCACGTTCTTTTTCTCTGACTTCATATTCATCCATTTCATCTGGGAAATACTATAATATTGTATAAGAGAAATTTTCTAATCCATATTTGCGAATAGCGCAGTATAATGGATACTACCCCCTGGGAGTGTCTGGATGATTAACATGATAGAGATGCTAAGAATATCTCCTTTGCGGATTGATAGAACAACTTGAACCAATATATTTTTTCTAATTTATTAAATTAGTAAAACAATAAATAAAATTCATATTTTTCACACCTTTCATATAAATATGAATTTTATCTTAAATATGTTGTCCTGTCCTGACCCGACCTTATCAATCATTATTTAACTCCTTTTCCAATTGGATTAAACCATTATCAAGGATTTGCATAATTACTAATGCTTCAGTAGGTTCAGTTGTATAACTTAATAAATCTTGAATAAAATCATCACTTTCAATAATATCACGAATATTATCTATTGTTTTTTGTGTTACTTCAATTTGTTGCATTAGTCATCCACCTCATCTAATAACCAATCTTCATAATTGTATATTACATCAATGATTTCATTTCCTAATTTACCATTTTCAATCATATGACGAATATACTCTAACATTGCAAATGCTCGCCAATTATACATTTTATACTAAGATGGAGTATCTTCCACTACTTTTTTCCATTCCATACCTGTGCGTTGCTCACGCAATATTTGATTATATGATTTTTGCTATTTTTTATTCATAATATTATTATACCATATTTTTAAAATTGATTCAACATTTTACTATCTGACCAAGTAAATGCTTTATAAGAACCTAATCGCATTAAAGCTATATATCTACCAAAAACAGAAGAATTATTCCAATGATTCCTCATACCTTCCCACTATTTTTGAATATAAGGATAATCTAATTCTTTTAAAAAAGGTAGGAAAGTAGATTCATCATAAATATCTATCATATTTTTAATTTCTTCTTTAGAGTATTCAAAATAATAAGAATTATCTTGACACTTATAATATTGATTATTTAGAAGCTAATTTGTCTGCTAATTCATTCCACTTATCTCCTGAGTGACCTTTTACTTTTTTTAATTCAATTCTATATCCATTCTACCAATGTTTATAAAAAGGCTAAATTAAATCTAAATTTTCAGGCGTTTTATTATCTGCTTTTAGCCATCCTTTATTTGCCCAATTAAACATCCAAGAAGAAAAAATGTTTATACAATATGCGCTATCAGAATATATTATTGGAATACTGCTATTAAATGACTAAGTCCCATATCTTAAAAAAGCCCATAAAATAGCTTTAAGTTCTTCTCTATTATTAGTTGTCTCTTGGCAATATTCAGTATGAGTAGTAATTAAATTTTCATTATCGTCTAATATAATTACTGCAAAGCCTCCTGGCCCACCTGGATTAAAACGACAGCTGCCGTCTGTATAAATAATCATTGCTTTTCTAGCTCCATATTTTCTGGTAAATATAATAAAGTTACATTGTCGGGTAATAATTGTTTAATATGCTCAAATACTTGGCGAAAAGTATCATAATCATATTCATAATCTGGCATACGAAGTCTAATAGTATCTCCAGGTTCAAGTTCATCTATATTAAAATTTAATTTCTGTAATGTAATATCTTTAATTTCAATCATAATATGCTCCTTTAATTGACATATCATTATATTTTTCTTATTATATATATTATACAATATTTTTTAAATAAAAACAATAAAAAGGGTTTGAGAAAAATCCCAAACCCTTTTTATATTTAGATACCATAATTAATATCTATATCTTCATTCGATGGAGCATCCCCATTATCAATATCGGCATTTAATTCTGCCATTACTGTTTCAAATTTAATACCGTTCTTTGTATTTTCTTTTGTTGATTTATTATAATAAAAACACTAGCTTACACCATATGCACCCCAAGGTAAGCTAATCATAGCTGTTAACCAAGGTAAAGAACCAGTATAATCTTTCCAAACACAAAATGCTGCTAGCGCTAAAAAAGCAAGTGTTACTATCCATATGAGAATAGACTCTTGGATTAATAACACTTTACTAAATGCTTTTTTAGATTTTTTCTTCGCCATTTAAAATACGATAAAGAACAGTAACAAACTCTTCACGAGTTAATGGTTTACGATACATTTTACGTCCTTGGGTGTCTCCTTTAATATATTTTTTAGATTCAGCCCATTCACGAGCTTTTGCAGAATAAGATTCAACATGCTCATCTGCAGCTAAATCTTCTAAATAAGCATTCATCAATTCTTTAAACTTATCAAGAGTCATATCTTCATCCTCCTCAATTGGTTTAATATATTTTTTAGTATAATTTAAATGTATCCATCCTTCTCCAGTATATCCCCATCCAGTAGAAGAAGTTTTAGAAATATGAACGATAGTATCATTATAATATTTTTTAATAATATTATAATTAGTTCCTGCGCCTTTGCGGCAATTTAAATAACCATCATCAGATTTAATAATAACATCGTAATTAACTTCTGTTATTTTATCCTCTACTTTTGGAGTTGTGCCTGGATTTTTTATTACCCAGTAATATTTAACTTGTTTTTTAAATAAAGAGTAATCTCCTTGAGTTCTAGCTAATTTAGTAGATGCAGGGTCATTAATAAAAATTGTATTACCAGAGATTTTCCATACAACAATATAGTGTCCACTTCTGGTCCAATTTCCTTTACCCATACAAGCTATTACTAAATCACCATTATCTACCGCATTTTTTGCCTGAGTATGATAAGATGTAGTAGAATTGCCATAAATGTTAGCACTGTTTAATTGCGTGCATTTTAATCCATATCTTTTAAAAGCCGGAACAAAGTATGAATAATATGTTCCAGAATTTAATGCTTTATAACCATTTTTTAAAGCCCAAGCACATTCTGTCTTTGGTGTAACATTTTTATCAGCCCACGTTGCTAAAATCATAGCAGCACTGCTGGGGCCGCAACCTGAACCGCCAATAGTGCTGCTTTCACCTTTTACTGCATAAGGTATGTTTTTCCAACGAGGGTCTGTTTGAAAATATGAAACTGGTTGTTGTGCCATATTTTCTTCCCTCCTTATAATAAATTTGCTAATTCTGCGATTTTACTACGATGAATTTTTTGAAGAGTTACTTCACCATAAAAATCATGTCCTCTAAATATTTTAGATATTCTACGCATACCATTATTTGCGCCATCATATTCAATTAAATCTACTTGACTTTCTGTATCACCATCAAGTATCATAATACAATCTTCACCGACTCTTTGTAAAGCTAATTTAGCTAAAGTAATATCAAGATTCTAAGCTTCAGTGATATAAATACCAGCGTTCATTCCAGAAGTATCATAACCTCTAATATCACTCATAGGTAAAAGAATTAATTTATTTTCTTCAATTAAACGCAAAACCGCTTCTTGTCCACCTAATTTACTAGATAGCATATTACCAATTTGAGCATCTAATAATTTTTCGTTTTTATCTCCTGGATAGTAACCAAGTTTAGCTGCGTTACGAGTAGCTACAGTATTACAAAAAACAATTATTTTATCTATGCGATTATGTTCTAATAAATAAAATAAATACCCAAGAGCTAGGTGAGATTTTCCTGCTCCAGAAGGACCGCGCAACATAGTAATTTGATTGTTTAATAAGCTATCTGCGGCCATTGCTTGAAAAATATCATCTTTATAAGGTTTAATATTTCCAAACCAATCACTTTCAAAAGTTTTATATTTAAGTGGTCTAAATTCAGATCCAGTCCAACATAAAGTATCTACTCTATCTCCACGACAATCCCAAATATTAACATATTCATTTATTTGAATATTTGGTAAATTTAGATGACCTTCATAAAGTAAGGCTAATTCTTCATCTGATAAGTCTATATCTTTATAGCCTGTATAATTATCCGGTTTTATAATAATACTTTTTACTTCTATAGGTAAAAACGCTGAAGCTAGTTGCTTCATTGCCAAGTCATTAGTATAAAAAATTATTTTATCTTCAGAATTTTCAGTTAATATTCGTTTATCTAATGCATAAAGTATAGATGCAATAATTTTTCCATCATTGTTTAATTCTAAATATGCAAAATTATTAGAAATATTATCTGTATAAATTAAACATATATATTCATTAATATGTTCATCTAAGAGATGAAGAAGTGTACGAGCTGTATGTTTTATTCTAACATCTTTATTTTGTGATACTTTAATTTTTTCTAATTCTTGCAATGTAATAGAACTAATTACTGTTATAGATTCATTACTCTATTGAAATAAATCTTCATTTAATAATAATAAGCTACTTGTATCATAAAAATTAAAAATCATCTTCTTCATCATCCTCTTCTTCATTTGGAATTATAAATCCAATTTGATTTACAGGTTCTTCACCTAATTCATTTTTTATTTTCTCTAATTGATTAGTGTCTTTCTAAATAGTTAATACCATTGGACTTTTTTTTAATTCAAGGTATTGTAATAATAAATTTATTATTCCATCGCCTAATGGCACTATCCATTGAGTAAATATAACACCTAAAATAAAAGCTATTAAAAGTTTAATAGGCAATCACCCCTTTAAATAATCCTATATATTTATAAAAAAATATTTAAAGATATTTAATCTATATTGTCCTTATTGCGGTTTGCGCGAATACGTTTATAAAACTTATCTTTATTATTTATATATTGTTTTAATTCTTCTTGTTCATTTTTTAAAGCATCTTTCATTATATCTAATTCATTTTGTATTTGTTGACGTTGATGCTCTAGCATATTTTCCATATAGCCATGCGAATTATATTTTTTACTTTTATTTACTGAATAATATAATTGATTAAGCGCAGCTAATTTATGTTTTAATTCATTGCGACGATATTGAAATAGTTTAATAATAGCTCTACTTGAAGCTATTTTAATACCAGTTAATTCATTTTGCATATCTTTATCTTCTGGAGCGCAATGTGCAATGCCTGTGAAATACTAGCCTTCATATTCAATAATATATGTAGATACTCCAGAGTCGTTATCATATAAATAATTATGTTCCATAATAAAAATTCCTTTTTCTTTTAATTATACTAAAAGAAAAAGGAAAAGGCAAGTTTAAATTAAAATTTGACACTAGAAAAAATTTTTTTTATAATTAATATGTAAATTTTTTAGAGGTATATTTATGTGTAATATTCTTTAATGGGATAAAGAATAAAAATTAATAAAGGAAGTAAATAAATGATATTTCATGATTGTACACAATGTACGAATGAATGTCGGTTGCAAGCATTTGAAGCTGTCAGAGATGAATATTCATCTATTGACAGCTTCAAGTATAATCCGCAAATTCATTCTAAACCAAAAAGTATTTTATTAGGATTAACTAATAAGTGTAATTTAAATTGTAACTATTGTTTTGTACATTAGAATCCTTTAGATATGACTTTTGATGTAGCAGATAAAGGAATTTAGTGGGTATTATCTAATTGTCAAGAAGATGAAAAGCCAACTGTTGGATTTTTTGGAGGAGAGCCTTTATTAAAATTTAATGATATAATTGTTCCTATTGTATAGAAATATAAAAATAAAGTTAATTTCTCTATTACTACTAATGGGATTCTATTAAATGAAGATATTATTGATTTTCTTCATGATTATGAAATTTATCCTTTATTATCTTTTGATGGAGTTCCAGAAGTATAGAATAAACAACGCTCTAATTCATTTAATCAAGTATTGAAAAATATTCCTTATCTTTTATTACGTTTTCCTGAAATAACTATGCGGGCTACAGTTACAAAAGAATCTATTCCTTATTTATATGATACTGTATTAATGGCAGATGAATTAGGATTTAAACATATTTTCTTTTGTGAAAATGCTTATGAAGATTGGGATAAAGAGATTGAAAAAGAGTTAGAAGAATAGTTTAAAAAAATAGGCTTATTTATTTATAAAAGATTAAGAAATAAAGAATCTGTTTTAAAAATTGATCCTTTTAATCGTATTTTTGAAAGTATTGATAAAGGATAGCATAATGAATTATATTTTGATAATAGAATAATACGATGTGGGTTAGGAACTACTTCCTGCGCAATTACTCCAGAAGGAAATATAATTCCTTGTCAAGAAAAAATTTCTAATATAACGCATATAATTGGAAATATTTATACAGGCATTGATTATAAAAAACATAAAGAATTTTTAATAGATTACTTTAATAAAGTAAATAATTTATCTTGTGATAAAGGGTGTTCGGATAAAAATAAATTAATTTGTTTATCTCATTTATGCCCTTCTCGTTTAGAAGATTTAAATTATTAGTTTTCTACAGCTTCGTGCGCTTTTTCTCGTATGGCAACAAAAATTTGTTTAAGGCTATTCTTTTTATGTAGTTATAGCATAGAACCTAATATTAGAGAATATTGGGGAGGTGGATTAAATTGAATCCGCGTTTACGACCTACAAAAGTAAGAAGTATTATTTTTACTGAAGCTTGTCCTTTAGATTGTTTATATTGTAATTTTAAGCAAAGTAATAATTTTGGTACTAGTAAAGGTTTAACAAAAGAGCAATTATTTCATTTAGTAGAAACTTTTGATAAATTAGATGATGTAAATACTATAGATACAAGGATATTATTTTCGGGCGGCGAACCCTTGTTGCGTTGGCCATGGATAAAAGAAATTATAGAAAAATATTAGACAAGATTTTCTTATTCTTTTAATACTTCTGGATATTTATTTACAGAAGAAATGTTGGAATTTTTATCTCATTATTAGGTAGATTTTACTTTATCTATAGATGGTAATGAAGCGCTAACTAATTATCTGCGACCAGTAGTAAACAACCCTTATAAAGTAGGATATATGAAAGCTTTGAAAAAGATAGTTCCCACTTTTTTATATTATTTTCCTACTACTCCATTTAGATTAATTGTTAATGCAAGATATGTTGATTTATTATATCAAATATATCAATTTGCTAATGAATTAGGCTTCCCATATTTTACTTTTTTAATAGATTTTGGTCATAGAGATTTTGATAAACCTAATGAAAAACCTAAAAAAAATTATTTAAAGTGGGAAGAAAAACATACTGAAATTTTAGAAGAGCAATTAATGTTAATTGTTAATAACATTTTAAGTTCTTATAAGCAAGGAATTAAAAGAACACAAGTTTTAGAATTTAATTAGATTCTTAAATATTTATTTAATGAAATTAAATTTACTCCAGAAAATATTCATTGTTAGTTATTTAATAAAAGAAGTTTAACTACTTTATATAATAATGATTTAGAAGGATATTGTCTTAAACGAGAATTTCCTGATATTGAAAAATTAAAAATTGCTGTAATGGATGAATATAATTCTTTAAATCATACTTGTTATTTAGATGAAAAATGTCCTATGTTTGATTATTGTTGTATTCATTGTTGTATTCAAAGTGGTTATTATAAATCAAAACGATTTTTTGATTTTGATACTATTGAATGTTTAGTAATGAAAAGTTGTTATAAAGCTATTTTAAAATTATTATCTGTTGGAAATGATGAATGTAAAGATGTTTTTTTATATCAATAGTACATACTTGATATGATAGAACAAGGGGGTGCTTAAAATGTCTATTCCTAATTCACCTTCTTGCGATAGTTGTTATAATGGAGAAAGTTGTTCAGATAGAAATAGCGGCGGATGTTCTGGGTGTAATGTTTGTGATTATAGCTGTTAGACAATTTGTGAAGTTGGTTATTAGTCAATAAAAAATCATCCAAATGTTGGAGATTTTCCTTGGAAAGAAGTTAAACCAAAGATAGATTTTATAAAAGATGTTATTACAGCAGTTAATTGGAATTCTTTAATAAAAAAGCTAGAAGAAGCTGAAAAAGTAGGAGAAAAATCTTCTCAAGGTAGTAAAGGTTCTGCAACTTAGGTATAGCCTAATGGAGTTTTTTATGCTAATAATTATAATGAAATTTAGCAAAAATTAAGTGGTTTTGAAGATGCTGCTTTTGATCCTGTAGTAAAAAATGATTTAATTACAGCTGCACGAATTAATGCTATTAGAAATGCTTATTTAAATGCTAAATTTAAAAACAGTGTATGCGATGTATGTAATAGTGGAGAAAACTCTTGTAGTTGTAATTGCGCTTGTTCTTGTGATTGTGCGTGTGATTGCCCTTGCCCGTGTTCTTGTGATTGTAGCTGTGACTGTAACTGTAGTTGTAATTGTAGCTGTGGGCCTTCCTGTGGAGATAATTCCTAATTAAAATTTTGAAAAGCGATTTTGGTTTTGGATTGCGGATGTACTGACCCTGGCCGGCCGCAGCAGATATTTTTTTCGCATGCATGTGTGTGAGCCCCTTATATACGTTATGTATATAGGGGGCTTTAATTTGACTCTTTTTTTTTTTTTGTTACTATAAAAGAAAAAAGGAGTTGAAAATATGGCGACAGCATTTTTAGGTTTACCAACTGTTACAACTGGTACTTTAATTAAAGCATCTGATTGGAATAGTATGGTAAATAAAATAGATGCGGCTATAAAGAAAATTATGGTTGTTGAACATTTACATGAATTTGGAATTATAGAAATGAATAATACTTCTGAGAGTAAGACAATATCTTTACCATCGGCGACCGTAAAAGGATATTTTAAACTTGCAACTGCTCACCCTCCAGATAGCAATGCTGTGATAGATATTCCTTTAAGGCAAGCAATTTCTAGTGTATCAATACCTACTACGAAGACTTTAGGTTGTACAGCAGCAATAACATATCCATCAACTACTTCTTGTACTATATCAGCATCTCGAAACGGCGGCACAGGAAGTTATACTAGCTTGTATTATTGGGTATATATATATGAAGTCATGTCAGTATAATATTTATATTTTTAAAGAAATTCTAAAAAATAAAATTGAGTAATATTTATTAAAATTACGATAGTTATAATAAATCTTTATATATGTATACATGTAAAAAATCCTCGTGCATAATGCACGAGGATTTTTATTAACCATAATAGCCTCCATCGGGAGGGTCTCTGCGATATTGCCAATCTCTAGGACAAGTAACATTCATCCAACTGGGTCCGGAGCATTTTCCTTCATGAACACAACGAGCGCACTGCCTTCTTTTATATTCATCAACTTTTAACCAAGTTTCATAAGGCTTAATTTTAGTAACATCAGGTTCAACGCAAATATCATGTGGAGTAGTTCCTTCTTTAATCAAATGCGTATCTGTCCATTTAGTTTTCATCTCTTGGATAATATCATTTAAATTACAAGGATAACAATCGTGAGCATCCATTGCAGTATTATACATCCAAAGATTATTCTCAAAGAAATGTTCTTTTTGATGAGTATGTCCAAAAAGATTAAGAGTCATTTGTTTTAAAAACTTATCATTATTCCCAGTGAGAGAAGGAAAATGACTCATATAAAAATGGTATCCCTGATGCTTTAGATAAATAGAATTTTTTGTTTCTACTACATTAGGAAGTTTAGAAAAAGCTTCCCATCTTTTATCTGTACAATGATTACCTCTAACTAAATGTAATTTTCCATTTATTCTACTAATTAGATTTAAACCTTGTTCTAAACTTTTTTCTCCCCCTAAAAGAAGATCTCCTAATACATACAAATCATCTTCTGGTTTAACCAATTTATTATTTCTTTTAATAATTTCTTCGTTCATTTCATTAACAGAAGAGAAATTTCGTGCTTTCCAAATAAATTCTCTATTGTGGCAAAAATGCCAATCACTTGTTATAAAAATCATAAAACATCAATCCTTCATCTAAAGTGTCTGTTTTTGGAATTTCTTTCCAATGATAACCATAAGCTTTTTCAGTTATGCCATTTAGACAACGTCTTATATTAGGATGTGCTGTCTTTTTTAAATATATATCTACATCAGCCATTGATTTGAAAACTAAATTTTTCTCTACTAATACAATATAACTTTTAACAGGCTTTATTCCTAATGCTCGTTTAGATAATTCTTTATAGTTAATATTTTTAGAATTTAATGCTGTATATACTACCTAATCATAGATTTGAAAATATTGACAAGTTTTAGTTATTGAACAGCCATTTAATAAATAATAATTTACAATTTCATCGTAATTATATTTTGTATGACCTAAACCACCCAGGGCCGCATTATATCCATTTTTAAAACTATTATAATGATTTATCCAAAATATTTCTCTTTCATTTAATTTTGAATTTTCACATTCCTCAATTTTTTCAATTATAAAATTCTATTCACCATATTTATTAATCGCTAAATGTAAGGGAGCATTATGATCTTTATCCTACTCATTTTTTGCACTTTTACAATGGTCTAACCATCTGCGATGAATGGAATTTCTTGTCTATCCAATATATAATTTTTGATTTAATTTATTTGTAATTTTGTAAATAGAACCCATATTATAACACCTTCCTTTATAATACTTAAAAAATATCACGATACGGTGTCATAAAACTGTCCAAAACTTAGTCATTTACCATTTCTCCTATAATATGATAATTATAAGGGTCAAATGTCGGATTTGTAAAACTCTTATACATATTCTTTAAAACATCTTCTGGAACTCTAGCACGACCTTCACGCAAAGCATTTCTCTGTAAACAAGTTTCTAAAGAAGGATGAAAATAATAAATATTTACATCAATCTTATCTAAACCATGAAGTGCATTTAAAAGTTTGCTACGAGAAGGCCAATGAAGATGCGTAGCATCTGCAATGGTATTCTTATGATTAGAAATGCCTTCTTGAATTTCAGCAATATATTTACGCCAAACTTCTTTTTCTTTATTAAAATAAGAATCAGAATCTTTTAAAAGAGAAAATCTCACATCATCCCGAGATACATATTTACAATCTTCCCAATGATTAAGAAGTTCTTTAGCTTTATGAGTTTTTCCCGATGCAGGACAACCTGACATAATCCAAAGACTCCTGGGCCTCCTCAGTAAAACTTCCATTATTAAACGCCTCCCTAAATTTAAATTCTTCATCTAAATTTCGTGTTTCTACATGATTGATTTCAGCTTTACACCAAGGACACCACATCTTTTTACGATGGTCTTTTCCGTGTTGAAAACCAACCTTTCTACGGACTGGAATTCCACTTCGTCCGCAATTTATACACCAAAACTTATGTTCCTCATATTTAGCCATATTACCACCTCTTTAATGATTTGCCATATATTCTTCAAATTTATCAGAGTAATCATAGCCTTTATCAGGGCCAATCTTATACCCTTCATCAATCATGGTTCCAATAGCCTTATAACAAACTCTATTAGTAGATTTCTGTTTGGCCTTAACGCAAAATCCCATCTCAACCATTTCATTTAAAAGCCTTGCGGCCTTCTGATTAGTAAGTCCCACAAGACGCATATCAAGAGCTTTCATTTCATCTATATTCATTTCTCTTGGATGTTCCATGAGTACACAAGAAAGAATAGTTTTCATTTCACTATTAAAATCAGCAGAATACTTAGAACGACCTTTCATAAATTATCCTCCATAATAAAAATAATTCGTTCACAAAAATTATCTTTTTCTTCTTTTGTAATTTTTTTCCATTTCCAGCACCAAGATATACGATCGCAAATCCAATCAATAGAATATTGTTTAACAGGTTTAAAATTTTCATATTCAGCAAGAGCTTTATTTAATTGTTTTGAATAGTCCATAAATTACCACTCCTTTTCATTTTCTATATATATTATACTATAAATTTTTAAAAAAATAAAATAAGTCTTCTATTTAACTAGAAGACTTATTTTTTATTTAATCCATTAATCTACAGAAAGGTACATAAAGAGAAGCTGAAAAACCAAGATTTTTCTCATAATAAGCTCGACATTTTTCTTTTATGCAGGGTACAAATTCTTCTTCAGTCCACTCAGCATTTTTCATTTCAGTAACTACTTTTGGATTTAATTCGCTTTGATAATAATAAGCTGAAGTGATTTTACGAAATGGACAAAGTTTTACAGATCGTTTTTGAAAAGAAGATTTTTCAACTTTAGGATAATAATGTTCTAAGGCTTGTTCTACTCTAAATACTGGAATTAATTTTGAACCATTAGTATAACACTATTCTTTATCAATTATAGAATAATTTTCAAGAAAATCTTCTATTTTATTAGGGAAAGTCATAGAATCACTCA
This sequence comes from Clostridia bacterium, assembly GCA_017458285.1. Classification (GTDB taxonomy): domain Bacteria; phylum Bacillota; class Clostridia; order TANB77; family CAG-508; genus CAG-269. Next base: position 113,684 of record JAFTFU010000004.1, read on the forward strand.
TTATTTTCTACCTCCTAAATAAGTTTTAGTAAATAATTTTCATTTAACTTATCATAATCAGTATAAGGAATTCTAATTAAAGAAATATTTTTTATTTTACAATAATTATTTTTATATGTATCATATTCTTGAATATGTTTTAAACTTTTTTCTTTTTGCCCCCATCCAGAAAAATGCTGAGGTCCATCATACTCTATTAAGCATATTAACTAATCATTGTGGAAAATAGCATAATCGAAGTAGGCGAGTCGATTAGTTTGCGGGAAACGACAATCATTAAAATAATATTGTGTTTTGAAGGATATGTTTAATTTAGTTAATAAGGTATTTATTTTTAACTCACCTTTAGATTTTAAACATCCACAAGACTAAGTATTACCATTTGTTAAATTATAAGTTTGAATTTCTACAATGTTACCGCAATCACATTTACATTTTTTAGCATTTTTATTAAAAAGATTTTCTATGACAGTTAATTTTCCGAAACGCTGCCCTACTAAATCTTTTTGTTCAAAGAACTATTCTTTAATGTGGCCGCAAGAAGTGGTATGATTAGAAGTTAAATAATCTGTTCTTACTTCAATTTCTTTCCCACAAGAACATTTGCAAATCCATCGTGTATATTTATCATTACGTGCGGCTGCAGGTTTAATAGCAATCAATTCTCCAAATGACTAATTAGTTAAATCTAGTTTTTTTTGTATTTGGCGCAATGCCCCATTCTTTTAAATTTTTCATAAGCGTTGGGCCAGAACAACCATATTCTTTACCTAATTTTTTTGATCCAATTTTTTTAATTGTATATTTATAAATTATATCTTGTTTTTCCTATTCAGTAAACGTTTTCTAAACAGACATATTTTACACATCCCTTCTATTAAATATAAAAATTTGAGGGCATCGCTAAAATAGTTTTGCCCTCAAAAAGTTTTACATTTCAGAAAGGATATCTTCGTCCATGCTTTCAATATCTTTTTCTGCCAAAGAATCTATGGCAACTCCGCTTAAACACTTGAAGTTAAAATTCTTATGTTTATAAGCGCAAAACTTAGGCTTATCAACAATTCTTACAACTACGCCTTCTCTAATATGAGTTTTACCAATGGGGTCAGGACCATCATAAAATTCTTCGGCTTTCGCTTTAATCCAATCTCCAGCGGTACGATAATTATCTACATTTACAGAAAAATCAGTGCGGTCATAATCAGAAGGAATAATACCTCTCCAAAGGATAGGAACAGATTCTACTCCCATCTGCTCACACCGATACCGCATATAATCAGGTGGATACTCAACAACGTGACCATCTTCAGTAGTTTTAGTCATACGATATACAAAAAGACGAGACTGCGGCAGTTCTACTTCAAGAGCAAAATCACCTTCATCATCCCTACCATAAAGTATTTTCTTACCATCGGGAGCACAACCATAAGAAAAAGTGGTAGTAGATCCGTACTGCTTAGAAAAAGCTTTATCACTTACCTTACTATTGGATACCTGCGGCATAATAGGAGTTCCATTATTAGTAAATCCGCAAACTTCATAATAAACAGTTTCACCCTGGAATAGTTTACCTTGAAAAGCAAGCGCGTGCGGCTCACGGAAACTATTATCACCATAGTATCCGCCCTTTTCAAAATCATTAAGAACGGTTCTACGAGTACCAGTTACATAACCATATTCATAGATAGGAGAACCCTCTCGCCGCAGAATGCGGTCCAGCAAAGTACGCTTATAGCCGGAAAGCTTGGGTAAATAACCAGTTCTTTGAGAAGTACCATGTACCTTAAGAGTAATTTCAATTAAATCTCCTTGCTTAAAATCTCCAAGATGATAAGTAAGCTGTTCAGTATCAACATGCTGAGCAAAAAGAGGAGCAATATCTACAGTGGTCTTACGACCTTTATTACCCTGCGTTCCAGAATGTCTATTAGAACCTCTAGGAATATACTTACAACAAATATCATGACCGTTAATTACATCAATATGATCGCCAATTTCAAATTTAGCTTCACCGGTATAAGCAAGAGATTCCAGAGGCATAAACAAACCTTCAGAACGCTCACCGCGTAACTTCATTGCGCGAATATTACGCTTGTTAGGGTCAAGATAACCTCCAATATTATTACCATTTTCATCCTTTTTGCGCACGAGATTATTATAATCACAATACTCCTGGCTTAACTGAAGGTCAGTTGGGAAGAAAATACCAAAATCACCAAGCTGAACATCAAGTCCAACAATTACATTTTGTCCAAAAATAACCGCACACTGAAGTCTATCCGCATTAGAATGAGGATGAAGTTCATTAATTTTTACTACGTAACCACAATGCTCTGCGCTCATAAATATATCACTCCTTTATTAAATACTAATCTCCCATTATCATGTCTAAAGTTATGTTATTTAATTCCCAATATGGAATACGTACTAATGGAATATTATGCGTTAAAGCATATTTATTTTTTTGTTTATCATAAATTTGTCTTTGCTAAAAAGATTGTTTAAAAATAGGAATATCTTTAAAATGCTATTCTCCATCAAATTCAATTAATCTTATTGGTTCATTGTTTTTGAATAAAATAAAATCATATCGTAATTCTCTGCCATTATTTCCCATTAAATCTTTAAAATATGCTTTATTATATAAATATGAAATATTGTGTTCTTGTAGAATAACTTCTATCTAAGATTCGCCGGCACTTTTATTTTTACATCCACAGGAAACAGTATTTCCTAATACTAAATCATGACTACTCACTAATTTAATATTTCCACAAGCACACTAACATTTCCAAAGTGGACGATTATCATTATTTTTTATATTTGTTGCTTCTATAACTTTTAATTTTCCAAATGTTTGATTTAATAAATTTTTGGGTTTAGGGCGAGTTTCTTTATAAAGACAACCACATGAACGAGTTCTTCCAGAAGATAAACTAGCTGCTCTTGTAATATATTCATTACCACAATCACATTTACATTTCCAGCAAACATATCTTCCTTGATTAGGGGCGCGTTCTAAAACAACTAATTTTCCGAAACGCTATCCTGTTAAATCTTTTAATTTACCCATTAAAAAAACCTCCTTGTCTAATTATTATGGAAATTTTTTTAATATTTTTAAATACTTTTAACCACAATGTTCACTCATTTAAATTTTCCTCCTCTACATTAATTTTATCAAAATACCAACCTAAATAAGTAGTTTTTTTATTTATTGCTTTTACAACTTTCTTTTCAACTGTTTTATATTGTGCTTCTGGATGATTATGTTTAATTTTACTCCAAGCCCAATTAATAGCTTCTTTATAAGAATAAAATGTATGTGGTTTAGCTTTAGGGTCATTGCTATGACGAGTTTTAATATAATAATTCTTTTTAGGAATTATAATTTCTTCAATGGGTTCAGGTTTATGAGCTTCTTTTTCAGGAAAAGGACAAGTTTCAGGAGGCTGACTAATATAAATAAAATCCATCAAATCCTTTAAAAGAATAGCATCATCTAAAGGGTCATGAGTTTGTTCAGATAAATTTGGTTTAAAATAAGATAATGCCTGATGAACTCCGATACTTTTTACATTAAAATATTTTCTTACTTTAATAGAATCATCAATGAGAGATTCTGCAAGCGTAAGAATTTGCTTTTTTAATTCTTTATCCACAATTTGTTGAGCAGTCTTCTCTAAAAAGATTTTATCCATATCTCCATAAACATGAAAAAAAGATGGCTCAGGATTATCCATAAGAATAATAGAAATCCAATAGAAAAAATCATTAAAAGCTTCTTCAGCATCTAAAGCATCTTTTCCCATTTCTTTAGAGATACCTGTTAGGTTGGTAATGAAAGGAGTAATATGATCTTTGCGAGGTGGCCGCACAAGGCAATCAAAATCACCATATTCACAGGAACAACCAATAGCAATAATATTGCTTTTAAATTGAGTAGCTTCAAAGTCAAGATAAAAATCCATAGGACCACTCCTTAATATTTAAATGTAATAGTAGTTTGTTTTGTGATAGGTAATAAGCGTTGAATTTTTTCATGTGCACTAATATGCAATTCTTCCATTCGTTGGTTTGCAATTACTTCAATAGTAGGGGCATTATCACTTGAATCTTCTATTATAATAGTTGTAAAATCAATTTTAAAGCGTTCAGTTAAGATATTTTTTAAATCTTGAGAACTTAATTTAATTGAACCAGTCATTTGTTTTCTACATCCTTTTAAAAAATTTATCATATGTTTTAAAATTTAATAGTAATTGTAGTCTCTGGAGGTTTAGAGATTCTCATAACAACTTTTCCTTCGTATTCAATAACAGAATCATTTGTACGTTGAGAAATATCTATAGAATAGGCATTCACATGGTAGTATTCTGAAAGAATCTTTTTCAATTCATTTGCAGCAACAGAAATTTCACCTGTCATTAATAAATCTCCTGCCAACCATTATGTTGAATAATACGTCTCATATTTTCTACACCGACAGGATTCATAGAATGAATTTTAATAGGATAATTCATTCCACACTCTTCAAGCCAAGTTAAAAGATTAATATAATCTCCACCCTCATCGGCATAATCTCCTGCGTCGTGGTCCATATCTAAATATTCAATTTTTTCATCTAAATGGCCTAGATGTCTTAAATTTTCAATAGCGCCAATACGATCCATAGCATCCCATACTGAGAAACAACGAATATAGTCCTTTCCATCTTTTGGCGCAGGACGAATATCATCAATCCATAGAACCATATTTATCAATCCTTTCTTAATTTTCTATATATATTATACTATAAATTTTTATAAAAATAAAATAAGGAGTCTTTTAACTAGACTCCTTATCTCCTTCCCACGGCACTGGCTCAAAAGGCCGCAGAGTAACTATATTATCTTTTGAACTAACTATTTTATATTCTTTTTGAATTTCGCTATATGGAACATATTCTTCTATCGTTACAAGATATTGGGTATTATATATTGGATTCGAATGATATGCAATTAAAGCAAAAATTCCAAACAATATAAATATCCAAAGACCTATCATAATAAAAAAATCATCAGGACCAGAGCATATTAAACTTCCAATAACTATAACAAGTCCTATAAGAGCAAGAATAGTAAATATAATTCCCCAAAGATTAATGCCCCAAATGGTGCCAGCTTGATAAGATTCAGAAGCTAAGAAATGAACACCTTCAGGAAAATTTAAGTCCATGCCAATTCAGTCTCCTCATAATTTTTAAGTTCATATTTTGCAATCTTTTCAAATGAGAAATCCTCTTCATAAGGAATTTCATTTTCACGACACCATTCTTCCAAGTATTCTCGTCTACCATGATCCCAACCAGGCCAATTATCTATACCATAGCAATCACCGCAATTCATCCTATGCCAAGTTATGAGCAAATCAAGAAGTTCTTCTTTACTAATAAGATACATTTTTTCCATATTAATCTCCTTTTGGTCTTAAAATTACAGTACCATCTTCTTGTGGAATAACAATATAATTTTTAGTTATAGAATTGTATGATGTTGAATCATATATTTTAGCTATGTATTCTATTTCTTTATAACGATTTAATGTATGTTGAACAATAGTATAACTAGCCACAACTAGTCCAATTGCAAGACCTATAGTTAAAAATGCTAATAAATACTTTTTTTCTTTAAAAAGATTTATTCCTATATATGAATAAGTTATACAAGTACATAAAGCAAAAGTAACTAAAAGGATAAGTGTAAAAGATATATACCAAGGTAGAGTTGTTAGATACTCTCTTTGCGCGATAACCTCAAACATTATTATCTCCTTTAATACAATATGGGTTAATATAATCTTCCAAATAGTAATTAGGAGATTTTACTAACCACCATTCTAATTCTCCATTTTCATCATAAGCATACCATCTTTCCATAAGAGTATCTAAGTCTTCCATATCAGTATAAAGTTGTTCTATATGCGGACGTTCAATACGATCAGAATGATAATGACCAAAACACCAAACATTCCATTCAAATACTTGCGCTAATTCTTCTAAGAATAATTCCATACTTTTATCAACAGTAGATTGATTAACAGAAGGTAAAAATAAATCAAAAGGTTCCCAAGCTATAGGACAAGTATGAGTTAATACTAAATCAACGTTTTGATTAGTAAAATCTTTAGTACATTCAATCATTTCTTCTGTGGATAATTGTTCATTTTCAAACCAGCGCAAGTTGTTAGCTAATCTATAATATTTATCAACGCTATAAGCTCCACCAATTATAGCAACTTTATAATCGCCAAATTGATATATACCCCAATCCTTAAAATATTTTAATCTAGGCCATTTCTTTTGAAAATAAACTTCTCCTTTAACATTTTCATCATAGACCAACTCCATTCCTGGTACATCTTGCGGCCTGGCCTCATGATTTCCTCGCACCCCGTAGATGGTAAATTTATATCGTTTATCCAAGAAGTTTTTGAGTTGAGAATCTCCTGGTCCCAGAGTAATGTTAAGTCCCAAGCCACCAATTATAGCAACTTTATAATCACCAAATTGATATATACCCCAATCTTTAAAATATCTTAATTTAGGCCATTTCTTTTGAAGATAAACTTCTCCTTTAACATTTTCATCATAGACCAACTCCATCCCTGGGACATCTTGCGGCCTGGCCTCATGATTTCCTCGCACACCGTAGATGGTAAATTTATATCGTTTATCCAAGAAATTTTTGAGTTGTGAATCTCCTGACCCTAAAGTAAAATTAAGTCCCAAGTCACCAAGTATTATCACTCCTAAATTTTCATTATTCTAATCTTCTTTTGGAAGGTTTTTAAAACGACTAAAGTTAGCATGACAATCGCTAACCTGTGATTAACCAACGATTAATCACTATCATCATCTCCTTTATTGATGGTTTTCCATAAAAATTTGTGGCATATATTATTTGTATTTTTTTGTTTAGAAATATGATTAGCAATAGCTTTATAATTTTTGCCAGGCTCACAAATTGCTCGCGCTGCTGCTGAAATAGAATCATAAATTTTAATTATCTCATTAGTTTGAGGATTAATTTGTATG
>JAFTFU010000210.1 GCA_017458285.1 Clostridia bacterium
AAAACAAGATCAATATAATAGTCTTCTTTTTCTGTATGAATATGTTGTTGTCTTGCAACAAAAGCATATCCTTTTCCGTAGTTCCATTAAAAATTTTTGTAGATTATTTATTATACTAGCTTCAAGTTCTGTTTCTGTAAAACTATCATCTAATGAGTATCCTAAAAATTCAGCTATAACTGGATTTTTAACAAATTCTAATTTATTCATTAAATATTGATTTTCATTTACTTTTTTCATTTCATCTATTACAGGCTCTTTAATTTGAGATTTCAATAATCTATAATAATATTGTGATGAAATGTTTCTTTGCAAAGTTCTTACACTCCAAGTTTGCCCCAAAGCTTCCTTTTCATACCATTCTCTCGCTTCTTTATCCAATACTTGTAATAATGTTCTATAATGGCTCCAAGATAACAATGCTCGAGATTGTCGACTCACTGCGTCGACAATTCCTGGAAAATTTTTATAAAATTTCAAAAAATAATATAAATTGCTTCTATCAAAACCTTTTCCATACTCTTTTGTTAGTTCTTTTGATAACTTTTTTATTACTTCTGTACCATAATTTGCTCTATCTTGTCCTTTTAATTCTTCTTCTGCAATTCTATATCCAATTAGCCAATTTCTTTCCACTAATGCAAGATTAACAGACTGAAAGGCATAATCTCGTGCTGATTCAATTATTGAACATATATCAGTTAAAACATTATCCGTTTTAGAATATTTTATAATTGAAGTATTGTTTTTATCTGTCTTTTCTAAATTCATTGTATTTACACCTCCGTATTCTATGAACATCTCTTATTTCTATTTTATATTTATCGTTTCTCTTACATTTAGCAATTGATATTTTATTCCAGCTTTTTCAATTTCTGATTTTAATTTATCAATATCTGGATTCATAAATGGTAATGGATGCTCCATATGAATTGGTAATAATAATTCTGGATTAATATCTTGTGCAAACATTACTCCATCTATTATTCCTAAAGTTAGTCCATTTCCATTAAATGGCATACATAGAATATCACATTTATAATCATTATTAAAGTTAATTGTATCGCTTGTTGTATATAATCTTTTATATCCATCATCAAGTATGTAACCAACATTTTCAAAAATTTCTCCACCAGATTTTTTCATTTTAGTAAAGAAACCATGAATTGCTTTTGTAACTTCGACCTTAACATCTCCTAATTCTATGATATCTCCTTGTTTTATAATTATAGGAGCAATTAGATCTGTATTATCTGCGACTTCTTTTGTAGTATATATTTTTGCATTATCTCTTTTAACTATTGTATTTATAGCTTCAACATTGCAGTGGTCTCCATGTCTATGTGTTATTAAAATATAATCTATATCTCTCCATTCATTTAACAAAGAATCCGTATATCCAATATTTCCTGGATCAATTAAAAATCTCTTATTATTAGTTTCTACTAATAAACATGATTGATTAAATTTTGTAATTTTCATTTTCTTTTCCTCTCATTCTATATTTCAATAATTATATCTACATCATTTTAACTAAATCAATATTTGCTACTTTATTTTCAATTAAAGCAGAAATACTATTAATAATCCAATTGTAATCTCTTAATTCTTCTTTCATATTAAGTAACTCTTCATAGGTAAACCATTTCACGTCTAATATTTCATTTTTATCATACTCAATAATTTCTTTTAAGAGTTTAGTTGAAAAAACTACAGTTATAAAAATATCGTCTTTTAAAACTCTATTTCCTATTTGCAATACTCCTGTTATCTCAACATCACATCCAGTTTCTTCTTTTACTTCTCGTTTTGCACCATCAAAAATACTTTCATTAGTGTCTAGATGTCCTGCTGGAATATTCCATTTTCCTCTACATTTTTCTTTAGCCTCTTGTACTAAAAGAAATTTACCATTTTTTTCAATTACACCACCGACAATTACTGTTCCCATATAAATTCACTCTCCTAATATAATTTTATTTAATTCTTCTATTTCAGTTATGCCAGATTTAGGGTTAAAATGTCCTGCTCCTTTGATTAATATCTTGTTCGCCGATAATTTATCTGCATATCTTTCTAATTTATCAATATCATTCATTTCATCATTATCGCTATATATCGAATAAATATTATCTATTAATGTTTGGCATTTATAAAATTCTTCATCTGTTGGTTGAAACCTTTTCAATATATTTTCTAAATCTTCTCTGCCCTTATAATTCACAAAACCTGCAACACTAATATATGTACTAATCTTTACATTATTGCTTACCAAGTATTTAGGTATAAATTGTGTACCCAAACTATGTGAAATTACTATTGACTCACTATTAAAATCCCTTTTTCTTTATAATCGTTTAATATACTTTCCCAACTTTCATAGGTTGCTTCACTTCTAATTGGAAACTTTGGAAAATAATAATCTATATTATTTTCTTTGCATATTTTTTCTATACTTGGTGCAAAAGAATATTCAGTATCTCCATTATAACTATGTATTATAAAAACATTCTTCATTTACAATTACGCCCTTTCAAATATTTCTTTTAATTTTTCTCCTACTTCATAACCTTTTTTATAGAAGTTTTCAATTCCCATTTCTAAATATTCATATCTGTAGCAAAGTTCCATTGTTATCGGTCCGTTGTAATTGCTATCTTTAAGATTTTTACAACGCTTTCCCAATTTAATGTACCATCAAAAGGAATTAGATGTAGATCATCACTTTTATCATTATCGTGTAAATGTACTGCAAATATTCTGTTTTTAAATTTAGAAAAATCTAAATCATCGTTAAAGTGAACGTGATAATGACCAGAGTCAAAACATATTCCAACATTTGCATTATCAATATTTTCAATTACATAGTCTAAATATCCTTTGATTTTTGTATTTTCAAAAGCTACTTTTACATTTAACGATTCTGCATAATCAACAATTTCTTGTAATCTCTTTAATCCTGTTTCATTGTATTTTGGTGCTACACTTTTGCTTGTTAAATGCATGACAACCATAGAAATATCATTCTCTTTGCAAATTCTAATATCATTTTTATACCTATCAACTAATTTATTTCCATCTTCGTTTTCAATCCATAAATCATTTATGTTTTGATAACCTAAATGTGCAAAAATAACATTTAACCCTTTTTCTTTAATATATTTCAATTGTTCTTCTTGCGTAGGATTCCAATCTTTGTTATACCATTGTATAAATACATTTTTAAATCCTGCTTTTTCGATGGCATTTATTGTTTCTATCACACTAACATCTTTATTATCATTACTTACTACAACTGCAATTTCTCTCATATTATTTCCGCTCATATTCAAGCCAAATCCTCCTCACTATATAATTTACATTGTTCTTTTGACCATGCTGGAGAACATACTATTGCTAATTTAAAATTACCATTCCAATAATAGATATCTTTCTTATTTATAAATATAATATCACCTTTTTTAAAGTTAATTGGCTCACTATCTATTTTATATATAACTCCTTCTCCTTCTAAAATATAACATAATTCTTCAACTTCTAAATTTGAGCAATATCCCTCCATAGGGTATCTTCCACTAATTTTATTAGTACAAAAATCCATATTTTTTTCATTTAAAGCAATTCCATATTCTAAAACGGAACTTGTATCAGCATAATTGAATTTCTCTGCATTTTCTTCTTTTACAATCTTCATTTTATCGCCTCTCTTTATTCTATTTTTAAAGCATTATATCATACTTTCCTTAATTTGTCTTAAATTTAGTCAAATATTGTAAAAAAAATTAAAGAGCCAGTAATTATACCAGCTCCATATTTTAATATGCAATTTTATATTTAATAATATTATTAATTGTTTCAGAACTCATTAAACTATCAAATACATTACTTACATCTTTCTTGTTTTCATCAGTACTAGATATATAAAAATTTTCTGTAGTTTCAATATATTTATGTCCTAAAATGTCTGCAACATCTCTAATTTCAGTACCATTTCTTAAATTAATAGTTGCATAACTTCCTCTTAAATCATAA
>JAFTFU010000211.1 GCA_017458285.1 Clostridia bacterium
AAAGTTTACTTTATCAATGGATGATGTTTTTACTTAATCCTGAAAGTGAGGAGGTAGCTCAAATTATGAATGAAAATGAAGATATAAAAAATACAGTTTACACTCTTGAAAAAATAAGCGAGGATGAATACAATAGGAGACTTGCAGAATTAAGAGAAAAAGCAATTAGAGATGAACTTACTCAATATAATTCCGGCGTTAGAGCTGGCAAAGCAGAAGGATTTAAAGCTGGATTGGAAGAAGGAATTACACAAGGTATAGAGCAAGGCTTAAAACAAGGATTAGAACAGGGTTTGGAACAAGGTTTAGAACAAGGTTTAGAGCAAGGTTTAGAGCAAGGTAAAAAAGTCGAAAAAATAGAATTTGCAAAAAAATTATTGACTAAAAATATGGATATTCATGAAATTTTAGAACTTACTGAGTTATCTATTGATGAAATTAAAAAACTAAAATAATTATCCTATACCAATAATAAAACACATATTAAATATGACATAAAGTCTTATTCAATATGTGTTTTTATCTATAATTTAGTGCCTTGCCTTTTTTTATTATTTTCAACTCCCTCAGATAAAGCTTTAAAAACTGATATAATTACTAAAACAATTATAATTCCTAAGAATACACCAGATGTATCTATACATACATCTTTAACCGACGGTCCTCTTCCTGGAACAAAGCTTTGATGAATCTCATCAGAAATTGCATATACCAATCCAACACTTAGGCTTATTATGAATTTTTTTAGTAGGATTCTATTATATGTACTTATAAATGCCATGATACTTATTCCTACTAATGTATATATTGAAAAATGTGCTAATTTTCGAATTATTGGTTGAGACTTTTCAACCATTTTTACTTTTGTAGCCTCACTTAAATTTTTAGTATATGGAAATATATCAATTATCTTTCTTGCAACTTTTTTACTTACACCTGATGATGTTTTTCCGTCTTGATTTGAAAAATTAAATATCGCTACAAAAGTTGCTAACAACATTAATATAAAAAATATTCTAAGTAAATGTCTTTTCATTCTTCTTAACCTCAACTCTGTTTAGTTTAACTCCTCTTTTACACATCTTAGAGCCTCTGCTATAACTTTATCCATATCATAATATTTATATTGACCTAATCTTCCTCCAAAGATTACATTTTTGCTATCTTTAGATAATTCAAGGTATTTTTCATATAATGTATTATTCTTTTCATTGTTTATTGGATAATAAGGTTCTTTTCCTTGAACCCATGTATCTGGATATTCCCTTGTAACTATAGTTCTATTAGCAACATCTTCATCTTCTAACTTTCCTAAGCTTGGACCATATTCAAAATGCTTATGTTCAATTATTCTTGTATATGGTATTTCATACTCAGTATAATTTACAACTGCATTTCCTTGATAATTTCCAACTTGTTTTTCTTCTGTTTCAAATCTTAGGCTTCTGTATTCTAATTCGCCAAATTTATAATCATAGAATTTATCTATAGGTCCTGTAAATACTATTTTTTCTGCAATTCTTTCTAGTTCTTCTCTATTTTCAAAGAAGTCACAATTTAATTTTACTTCAATTCCTTTCAACATTTTCTCAATAATTTGTGTATATCCTCCCATTGGAATTCCTTGATATTTGTCATTAAAGTAATTATTATCATATATAAATCTTACTGGCAATCTCTTAATTATAAAACTTGGTAACTCTGTTGCCCTTTTTCCCCATTGTTTTTCTGTATATCCTTTTACTAATTTTTCGTATATTGTTTTACCTATTAAACTTATTGCTTGCTCTTCTAAGTTTTGTGGCTGTGTAATTCCACAAGCTTTTTTTTCTTCTTCTATTTTTTTCTTTGCTTCTTCTGGTGTAAATACTCCCCATAGTTTACTAAAGGTATTCATATTGAAAGGCAAATTATACACCTCATCTTTGTATCTTGCAACAGGTGAATTTGTGTATCTATTAAATTCTGCAAATTGATTTATGTAGTCCCATATTTCTTTGTTGCTTGTATGGAATATGTGTGCTCCATATTTGTGTACGTTTATTCCTTCTACATTTTCTGTATATATGTTTCCTGCTATGTGATTTCTTTTATCTATTACTAGGCATTTTTTGCCTCTTTTGTTTGCTTCATATGCAAATATTGCTCCATATAATCCTGAACCTACTATTAAATAATCATATTTCATTTTTTTGTTCCTTTCGTTTTTTGTTTATATTATCATATTTATACGATAATTTCAATAGTTAATAGCTATACATTTTTTGAAGTCTTTGTTATATTTTTAATAATTATTCCAACTATATTTTATTTTTAACTTGTTTCCTATTTGATAATTGTTTTTTTCTTTATTTAACCTACCAACAACAATAAATGGCGGAACATTTTCTGCTTTAGCAAATTCAATTATCGCTTTATCTGAAAAATCTCCTATTTTATAAAAGTTTTCAAAGTCATTTTTACTTATTAATGTATCTTTTGCATAATTATCGGCCTCAACCTCTTTATCTGAATCAACTTCAAAATCTATAAAATTACTATCAATATCTTTATTAACCAAATGTCCTATTTCATGGAATAATGAAAACCAAAAAATATCTGCACTAGCTCCTCTAATTGTCATAGTTAGAATAACTTTATTTTTTTCTTTTTTTATAAAACCTTGTATTGGAACACCTTTAAAATTTTCTACTATTTGAATTACAATTCCACATTTACTAAATATTTCTTTTAATTTAATTAGTGCTTCATTGATTTCTAAGAACATACATTTTTTTATATTACTTATGTTCTGCCTCAACTTTTCTTCATTATATTCATTTTCTATCTTCACATTCTTTGCTAATTCTTCACAAATCTTTAACCATATATATAAAGTATAATTATTTGTTGAAACTTTAGTCGATTTTCTATACGCCATTGCATGTTTACTCTGTAATACATCTATAAAAAAAAGATCTTTTACTCTACAAAATTTTCTCATTTCAATTACTAATCCGACATCCGTTTTTACATCATTTACTAAATTTAATTTTTTTGCATAATCTATTATTTTTTTGTTACTCTTTACTATTTGAATTTCGCTCTCATCTATACTATTTTCATCTTTGTATTTTTCAATTTGTTCATCATAATTTGATTGTAAATTTAACCAAAAACTTGTTGGAACATTGAATACGTATTCAAGACTTTTGGCTAATTTTGTAGAAATTCCTTTTATACCATTTATTACTTCACTTATATGCTTTGGTGAAAATCCAGTTCTTATTGCTAATTCTTCTTGTTTCATATTATTCTCTTCTAAGAATTCTTTTATTGTTTCACCTGGATGGACAATAAATTCAAGGTATAATCCATTCTTCTCTTCCTCCATGATAATCTAGCACTCCCTTCACATCTATTTTTGAACAACCTTTTAAGCTTTCTAAATCTAACTTCGTTTCCAATGGTTCGATTATTAATCTGTAATTTCCTGTAATTGATATGCTAAAATATTTATTCATATTGCCTTTTAAATGATGTGGTGAACCTAATTTTATAAACATTATATATTCATATAAACTTTTAGTTGCTCTTAATTGTTCTATTCTTTTTATTATTGTTTTTCCTATGTTATTTCCTACTTTTCTTTGTATTTCTTTATGACTAAGTAATATTTTTCTTACATTTTTATTGCTGTATTGTATTTCCAAATTATGCACCTCTTTTTAACGCTATAATAAAATTACCTATCAGGTAATTTTATTATAGCGTTAAAAAGTGATTATGTCAATACTAAATTTTATTTTAAATAAAAAAACTTTTTAATTTTTTTAATATATATGAAATTAATATTGGAATAAAAATACCTGCCATCAAATATATTATTAACCATTGATTTATTTGTTGTGGTATAAAATAATACCATATATCTGTTTTAAATCTATACCAATCAAATCCTTTAAAATAAGTACTCACTTTACTGAGTTCACCAAAAATGTATTTTACTGTAAAAAATCCTATAAATTGATGTGTCATAATAGCATATGTATTATTTGCAATAATGTTTATTGTTTTGCTATCTTTTAAGGCAGGTGTTAATATTTTACATATTCTAAACCAGAATGCAATTCCTGTAAACCCAATAAGAATTGGAAAATAAAATGGATATTTCATATCATTTAACCAACAAACTGTAAAAACTATACTTTTTTTGTTGATAATAATAATTATTAACTGAATTGTAATAATTGTTGCAAAGTAAAACAAATTTTTTGCTGTATCATATTTTTCTAGTTTTCTTTTATACAATATTCCAAATCCATAGAAAGGTAAAAAGTATAAAAATCTATTTAATATCAACCACGCACCCTTTATATAATTTAAAGAAACACTATACATTCCTATCATTCCAAGTACTAAGTATATACAAAATACTATATATTCATTTTTTAAATGAACTTTTTTTAATAACACTCTAAAAAAAATATTGAATACTTCCACTAAAAATAATGTAGCAACATACCATAGACACAAGTTATATTCAAAAACTTGACCATGTGTCCAAGGAGAAATAACTATATTATATATATTTAAATTTTCTCCTATAGCAAAGCCCTTAATTCTGGTGAATTGAACAAAAAAACCATATATAATATTCCAAACATATAATGGTATAACTAGTCTTTTTATTTTCTTCCCAATATATCCTAAAATATTCTCTTCACTTTTTTCCTTATAAAAATAACCTGATGAAAACATAAACAATGCCAAATGAAACGAATATATCGGAAACCATTCATAAAATATCGATATTCCACCATTTTTACAATGTCCTGCAACAACAAATATTATTCCTATTGCATAAATCAATTTAAAAGTAAAATTATTTTTTTCGCTTTCAATATTCTTTGCAAATTCACCGTAAAACAACGTTTTCAGTAATATTTTTGCATTTCATTCTTTTAACCCCTTCACTTTATTCTTAATTTTTTTATTACTTCATATATAAATTTATCTTTTAAAACTAATAAAATTATAAAGTATGTTGATGCTCCTAAAATTGTTTGAATAATAAGTAATCTCAAATTATTATTAATAAACTTCTCTAAAATAAAACATTCAACAAACATAATTAAACTTGCTATTAAATAATTTTTGCTTAATTTAAATATTTTTTTTAAGTTAAAATCATTTCTTACAAAATATAACTGAACACATGTAACTGTTATTTCTGCAATTACAGTTCCAATAGATGCACCTAATGCTCCAAACTTACGTATTAACCACATATTCATTACAAAATTAACTATCGCTCCACAAATAACTGAAGTTGTAAACTCTTTTTGTCTTTTTGTTGGTAATAAAAACTGAGTACCTGTTACATTACTTAACCCTATTAACAACAAGATAGGGCTTATTATTTTCATTAGTGTTGCAACCTTATCATATCCTTTTCCAAAAAATATTGGAACAAATGCATTTGACACTGAAATAATTCCAAAAACCATTGGAAAAGCAAGTAAAAAAACTACTCTAAATGAATTTTCCATGTATTCTATAACTTTTTCTTTTTCACCTTTTGCAAAAGTATTTGCTATTCTAGGTAACATTACTGTGCCTAAAGAAGTTATAACTGCTAATAGTACTTTTATTATTTTTTGACTTTGTTCATAATAACCCACTTCTGCTTTATCATTAACTATAGCACCTATCATCGTTCTATCTAGTAATGTGTATACTTGAATTGCTATTTGTGGTATAAAGAGGCTAATTGTTGGTTTTAAATGTCTGAATACATGTAATTCTTTAAATTTAATTTTTTTCAAAAATTTTGGTAAATATAGCCATAAAGATATATTTCCTATTAGTATAGATAATACATATATTGCAAAGTAAATTAGCAAATCATTAGAAGTTTTTACAAATGTAAATATGCATATTACACTTATTAGTTTTACTAACATATTTCTTACTACAGTTTTTTTAAATTCTTCTAGCCCTTGAAAAAACCAACTAATATCAATACAATTTCCTATAATTTCAAGTATTAATACTCTATAATAAACTTGATATTGCTTACCATTGACAAATGCAATATAAAATATTATTAATGATACGGACATTGTAATAATTCTTAATAAAACTATTTCCCAAAATGTCTGGCTATATTTCTTTTTGTCTTTTTGATTATATGCAATTTCCCTTTGCCCATATAAAGCTATACCTAAAGAGCCAAATAATATGAAATATGCAGATATTGATAATGTAAAACTATATATTCCAATGTTTTCAGCCCCTAATATTCTAGATATATAAGGAGCTGTTATTAATGGTAATATTAATACTAATATTTGGTATGTTAAATTGTATATATAATTTTTAGTTATTGACTTTTTCATATTTTTCTCTTTCTTTCAGTATATTTGTATTTATTATATAAGAGTATAAAAACGCTAGTATACTTATCATTATTGGTTTATACATAAATATCGTTGTTATAAATAATAGTATTATGGTAGTTTCAAAAAAAATTATATCATATTCTTTCTTTTTTGTTAAATTCTTTATTGTCTCTATAAATGGATATATATATAATATGCTGAAATATATTCCACATTGAGCTAGTAAAACCATTATTGAATTACTTAGTCCCATATTATAATATCTGAACGGACTCATATATTTTTTTATACTATCTGTGTCTTGATATCCATTTCCAAATAAAGGCGCATCTTTCCAGGCTTTGAATGAAGCTTTGTAATCATCCAGCCTGATTGAACCAGAGCTTGTTTGTATTCTTTGTATAAAGTAAATACCCGCAATTATTATTAAAATTATAGTTATAAAAATCATAATAAATTTTTTTCTTTTATTTATATATTTTTTCGTTATAAATTTGTTAACGATTTTTAATATATAAATATATGAAATTGTTATAATACCGGTAGTTGAAAATGTTGTTATTATAGTTAAAATTAATATTATATTTATAATAATTTTCCTTCTTTTTACTATAAATTCTTCTAATGCTACTGCTATACATAGGCACAAACTATACATAGGTGCTTCAACAAAAATTCCTGTATTTCTTTGAATATGCAATCCCAATCCGTCAAAACGTTGTGTTTCAAAATAGATATTACAAAATGAATTTATATTATGTATTCCTCCCCATTCTATTTCAACATAATTAGTAGGCTTTATAATTCTGAATATAGACACTAGCAAGTAGAATATTAAAGATATTGTTGCCAATACAAACATTATGTTTATAATTTTTCTGAATATTTTTACACCACCGTTATTTATAAAAATATATGTTAATAATGGAAAAATTATCATAAATACAGATATAAATCTTTTAAATTCATTTCTATTAAATATCAAGAAAAATACTAAATATAATATATATATACTGAAAATTTTGTAATATTTTGATATTTCACCTTTAATATTTAAATATGTTGTTTTTATATCTCTTTTTATAATTTTTCTTAAGAAATATATAGATAATATAAATATTAAAACAACATTTAAATGTAAATCAATCTTTGTTAAATTCGCAAATACAGAGTTTGTATTTAAAATGATAATAAAGGCTATAATATATTCTAAACTAGTATCTATAATCTTTACTATATTTTTTTCATTGTTCATTTAATAAATTTCTCCTTTTCATCTAAAAAATCTCCTTTATTATTTTTTTTGTATAATATCCTTTTCTAACTTTCTCTTTGATTTCTTTTATATTCTTTTTCTTTTGCTCATACTTAGAAAAATCAAGTTCATTTATATCATAAATATTGTTTATTAAATATCCTATATCATTATTTTTTACAAATTCTGCTACTGCTGACTTTTCCCATACAATAACCGGAATTCCTGCTGCTATGTAACATGATAATTTATGTGGATTATTATATTTAGTATAGTTTTTAAATCCTTGGTTTTCGTCACTCTCATCAAAATTACCATCCCAAACTAATCCTAAGTCTCCTTCAATTTTATTGGGTAATTCATCTGGTAAAAATTTTCCTTTATAGAAAATTCTTTCAGATGATTTCACATTTCCATTGCCATAAAGAAATAGATTAAATTTCATTTTAGAATCTTCCAATTGTTTTATAAATGGTGATTTTTCAAAGTTGCCTGTATATACAATATTTATATCATTAATATTTGGTGTAGTATTCACTTTTTCGCCTTTACAAATATAATCAAATAATTCTAAAACATAAATTTTATTTTCGTCAATTCCTTTTTCAATCAAATATTGTTTCATCTTGTTATTATGAGCTATTATATATTTATAGGAATTCAAAGATTCAATTTCACTTTTTTCAATATTAATATCTTTTTTTCTTATACCATCTAAATCATGTATAAAGGCAATTTTATTTTTTGCTCTATTCGTAAATATTTTTTTATTGTTAAAAGGAAATTGTACTATTATCAACTCTTTTCCTTTAAAATGAACAAGTGAAAAAATAGCTTTTCTAATTTTATACATTAATTTATTTGCAAAATTTTTATCTTCTTTTCCATTTAATTTTAATGTATATATTTTGGAATTATATTCTTCTTTTAAAATTTTTTCAATATCTTTTTTTGCTTTTGGTCCAGCACTTAATTCGCTTACTAAATACTGTGAAATAATTAACATTCTTATCACCTACTAATTTAAATAAATTTTTTCTAGTTCCTCGGAAACAGAATTTATGTCATATCCATTTCTGATTGTATTTTTATATGCTTCTTTTCTATATTCCATATTATTAATACATTGATTTTCATAAATGATTTTCGCCCACACTTCTGGCGTTTGTTCTAAGTTGATAAATTTAAATTTATCAGAGATTTTAGCTTCAATAGGTATTGTTTCAGAACATACTGTGTACACTCCAGCAGTTTGAGCTTCAATTGCAACAATTCCTAATCCCTCATATTTACTAGGGAAAATAAAGCAATCTATTGCTTGCAGTATGTTATTTACATCTTTTCTTAGTCCTAAAAACTTAACTTTATCGCTTATATTTAATTTTTCTACTTTTTCTTTTATTATATCTTTTAGTTTTCCTTCTCCTACTAATAATAATTTAGCATTTTCTTGTTTTTTTTGAATTTCATAAAATATGTCAATTAAAAAATCATGGTTTTTTTCAAGTTCAAATCTTCCAATGTGTCCATATATAACATTTTCCTCTAAGTTCATTTTTTTTCTATATTCATCTCTTATAGATTTATCAAATTTAAACTTTTCTATTTCTAATCCATTTTTAATTATCTTTACTTTTCCTTGTTCTACGCTTTTTTTATAAAACATCGCTTCACCAGCTAATCTTGAACATGCTAAACGTTCATCTACTATATTATTCAAAATTGGTTTTAATATCTTTATTAAAATTCCTTTTATTTTACTATTTTTTATATTATTATGCGAGTGAACTATTATTTTTTTTACACCATTAATTTTAGCTATTAAAGCTACTTGCAAACAAAAAAAGAATACTCCTGAATTAATATGAATAATGTCATATTTATTTGATTTTAAAAATTTATGCAATTTTATATCATAAAGAATTTTTTCTTTTAAGTTTCTTCTATTATTTTTTAAATCCAATATTTTTCCACCTAATTTTTCTATTTCAGACTTGCATATTTTATATGTAGCCCCATTAGGTGACAAAAAGTCAAATTGTACTTTATCTCTATCAATATGTTTATATATATCATATAATATTTTCTCAACTCCGCCAAAAACAGTAGTTCCTATATTAACTTGTAAAACCCTTACTTTAGGCATAATTTATTTCTCCTTTTATTCTTCAATTAATTTTATATGGCCTGCAACTCTCTTTTCTTCTGGAGGCAATTTCATATAATCTCCATATATATGTGTCAAATAATCTTCTGCTTTTTTCGGCGCAATAACTTTAATATCTTCAAAAGAAACTTTTTTTCCTTCTTCAAAATATTCTTTTGGAACAAATTCCTTAAATCCATATGCTCCTGTAATATCTCCTATTAATTCACAATTTTCTATCTTGTATTTTTTTAAGAACCTATCAAATTTTCCTCTTATTTTATTTAATTTCAATATTTTATTTAATTTAAATATTTTAGCAAATTTTATTAATACTTTTTCATAGTTTTTTCTTTTTACATTTGTTCTTAATATATCAACATTACAAAAACCTATAAGCATTTTATAATAATAAAATTTTAATTTGTATATTTTTTGTCTCACCTTTCCTTTTGGAAATGAATCTATTGGAAATACATCTATACTTAAATTTGTATATTCATTGTTTTTTTCTAATCTTTGTTCCATTACTTTTATATTAGTATCTGTTAATTTCATAGGATAAAAATATACATTTGGATTAAATTTATAATGATTAATTTTTA
>JAFTFU010000212.1 GCA_017458285.1 Clostridia bacterium
CCATGTTAGTAATAACACATACAGACTTTAAATTTGCAAGTTTCGCAATTTTATTCATCAATTTTGAAAGTTCTATTGCCTCATCTATATTTTTCATAAAAGCTCCACTACCACAAGTTACATCTAGAACTATTTTTGATGTTCCGGCTAGCTATTTTCTTGCTCATTATGCTAGATGCGATAAGTGGAATACTATCTGTACATCCAATCACATCTCTTAATGCATACATTTTTTTATCAGCAGGTGAAAAATTTTCAGATTGTCCATTTAAACTAATCCCTATTTCCTTTACTTGATTTATGAAATCATGTGTAGAAAGTCTTGTGTTATATCCTGGAATTGATTCTAATTTATCTATCGTTCCTCCTGTTACTCCAAGCCCTCTTCCAGACATTTTAGCAACTGGCACTCCAACAGATGCAATAAGTGGCATTAAAATCAAGGTTACTTTATCCCCTACTCCTCCTGTACTATGTTTATCAATAACATTTTCTCTTATGAAATCATCATCAACAGTCTCTCCAAGATTTGCCATTGCTAAAGTTAAATTCACAATTTCTTTATCTGTTAATCCATTTATAGCAATAGCCATAATAAACGCTGCTGCCTGATAATCTGTGATTTCATCCTTTACATAACTTTGAACAAAATACTCCAATTCTTCTTTTGTTAATTCTACGTTTTCTCTTTTTTTAATAATTATATCTACTATGTCGAGTAAACGACCTCCGTTATTCTCCATATTTTATTCCTTTCTAAATTTATTTTAGTGAGGTATAACAGACAATAACTGTCGCTCCTCACAGAACCGCACGTGCCCTATTAAGGCATACGGCTCTTCATAATAATCATTTACTATTGCCACATTGAATGATAGATTTTAGGCATTACTATTGGATTATATTCTATTATTTTATAAAATTTCTTCCAACTGATTTTGCCTTTTTGACTTCTACGGCATAATTGTTCATGTAATTGATATATAACATACTTCCTAAATTTTATCATCCAGTCGTAATTATCACTCACCCCATAGTATCTAAATGTGCCTTGTAACTTTATGTTTAACTTTTTAATTAAATACGGTATTTTGTATATTCTTACACTTTCCATAAGCCATAGTTTTACTGCTTGTTTCTTTGCTTTCGATTTCTTTCCACTTGTATGATGTACTAATTTATAATTCCCTTTACGATTTACTCCATTTACATGTGTAAATCCAAGAAAATCAAACTTTTCTTTACTATCATTATTTCCAAATGGTATTATTCTACTTTTGTCTTCTGCTAATTCTAAGTCAAATTTCTTTAATCTATCTTTCAGTTCTGCATAAAACATTTCTGCGTCTTCTTCTTTTTCAAAACAACATACAAAGTCATCCGCGTACCTTATCAGGTACGCTCCGCCTTTACATTTTATCCTGATATATAGCTCAAACCATAAATCTAAAACATAGTGTAAATACACATTTGCTAATATTGGTGATATTAATCCTCCTTGTGGTGTTCCTTTATCACTTTCATAGTGTTGCATATTTTCCATTATTCCAGATTTAAGAAATCTTACTATGTATTGTATAAATTTTGGGTCTTGTATTGTAAGCTCTAGAAATTTTACTAACCATTCATGATTAACATTATTGAAGAAACCTTTGATGTCTGCATCTACCACATAGTTTATATTTTTCTTCATTATGATTTCATCTAGTTTCTTTATTGCTTGATGACAGTCTCTACCTGGTCTGAAACCAAATGAACAATCTAGAAAAATATGCTCATATATTTCATTTAATACGTCTGCCATTGCTCCTTGAACTAATCTGTCTTCATACGCTGGTATTCCTAATGGTCTTAGTTCATTACTTCCAGTCTTTGGAATGTATACTCTTTTGACATCTTGTGGTTTATATGACATTGATTTCATTCTATTTATTAGCTCTGCTGTGTTTTCTTTTAGGTTCTCTTCATAGTCTATTTTACTTACATTATCTATTCCAGTTGCTTTATTCTTCTCTTGCTTTTTATGTTGTTCTATCAAAGCTTCTTGATTTACATATTTCATTATTCCTTGTACTGTTTTATGTTTTTGTAGCTGTATAGCTATCTTTGAAAAGTCATTTGCCATTTATTACTCACCTCCTGTGTGTAAATGTTTATTTTCTCAGTCGGTTATTATGCTAGTCCCTTTGCTCCACGGTCATTACTCGCTTCATTGCTACTATGAACTAGTCCGACTCCTTACAAATCATTTGGTCAACCTCGGTAATTACTCCTCTTTAAAGCCTTACAGCTAGTTTCCCATACTTCTATTTTGAAGAATTTGCAAGACCTCCCAGGTCTGATTAATATATTAATGTTGAACTCGCCACACCCTTAGAACCCGACAGAACCCACATTTTCTCACCATATCGTCCATGTGTTATTGCTTACTGTCATGAATAAAACATCAGCTTCTGCATAACGTATTTAACGGGTCTCAATAGTTTCACTCTTTCGAATTACGGCTCGAACACTCTCCGATTTACGCTTAAACCTCACCTCACGGCTTTGGCTCCAAAATCTAGATACTAGCGGTTGGTTAGACCTTACTAGGCAGGATTTCCACCTGCTATATATTAATCACCTTACTGGCGCACACTCATTTTATAAACCTCTTTTCATAAATTATTTTTCATTTATTTTTGTTTTTCTTCTTTGTGTTATTTGGAGGAACAACGTGCGTAACTACACTAAAATTAACATTACCATCTGGTTTTGCAAGATAATTTTTCATCTCTTTTATTGCAAAAAATCTAATTGGTCTTTCATTTTTCTTTATTTTAAAACTAATTGCTTTATCTTTATAAGTTGCAATTTCATTCTTTATTCCTTCAGTTTCATCAAATTCTTCGCCATTAAAATGGTATTTTCCCAAATCTAAATAATTAATGTTCATCTCTTTTTTTAATTCATCAAGATACTCATTAACTTGTTTATTATTAAGATTTATAGATGTACTTATATTTTGCAAATTACCACTAGTTTCCATTTTAGAAGGAATATCAACTACACCTTTTTCATATAATTTATCTACTTGTTCAATAAATGTGCTTCTAAAATTAATTTTTTCTATACTTAAAGTATTATCTTCATTTTTCTTAAGAGCAATACTTTCAACAAATCTTGATATAAAATCTTGTTTTTCTTCTTTAGATTTTAAAAACCAAAGATTTATTAACATTTCCCTGTACATTTTACCATCTAAAAGAGATTCTTTTTCAATATCTCTATGTGCAATTAAATGTGCAGGATTATATGTTTCCTTGTTTAAATCAACAGATTCAATTTGCATATTCTTTAATTCAGATAGTTTCTTATCAATAACATTAATATCTTCTGCAAAATCTTCCATTTCAAGAATCCCATCTTTATAGACTTTTATTAATCTCTTTTTTTGTTCTTTATATTTTTTAATTTCATTTTCAATTTCTTTTGCTTCATCATCTTTCTTTTCAGCAAGTAAAGGATAGAAGAATTTATTAACATGATAATCATATTCAATAAAATCTAATATATAGTCAATTAAAGTTCCTTCAATATCATCTTCATTAAAATAAATTTTGCATTTTTCACAGGTATAATACATATATTTAGATTTTTTTCCTCCAGCGCCTTTGCCAGTCATTATTTTTCCACACTTTGGGCATATAAGTTTTTGAAAGAATATATAAACACGATGCCTTGAATAAGACCTTTGATTTTTACCTTTTTGATTTTGAGTGTCTTCCCACATTGCTCGAGATATAATAGGTGGTACAACATTCATATAGATTTCACTTTCTCTGTCCTTATCCTTTTTATACCTTTCAAAATCACCCATGTAAATTCTATTGTTTATAATTTTTTCAATAGTGGAATCTCCCCACTTTGACTTTACAGGAGATGGTATATTTTCATCATTTAAAATATTTGCAATTTGTTGATAAGACTTTCCTTCAAGATACAATTGATAAATTCTAACAACTATATCTTTGGTAGAAATATCAACTTTTATTGTTTTATCATTATCTCTATAGTAACCAAATGGGCAAGGTCCAGGTATGTGACCTGCCTTAATTGCACCACCTAAACCAAATTTAGTTCTTTCAGATACTATTTCAATTTCAAGTTGTGAAAGCACAGTTAGCATACGTACAAAGAAGCGACCGATTGGCTGTGCTTGTGTTAACATCATCTCTATCACAAATTAAATAACAATGATATTGTTCTAATGTACTAATCAATGTTTCTAAATCTTTCACACTACGAGTTACTCTATCAAGTTTATATGCAACAATATAGTTTATTTTTCCTGCTTTCATATCTTCTAGCATTTGCTGAAACTGTGGTCTATGGGTAATATCTTTTGCAGATATTCCTGCATCTTTATATACTTTATAAACCTCATATCCTTTATATTTACATAGTGCTTCAAGTTTTTCTTTTTGTTCTCCCAAACTAAAACCTTCTCTTGCTTGGTCTTCTGTGCTTACACGAATATAAATTCCTGCAACATTCTTTTTCTCATTACATTCAAGTCCAGTACTTTCCATTAAACAACCTCCAATTTTCTAACAAAAAAGGTGTTAGAATAGTAAATCTACCAACTAACACCTAAATTATTATATAAACATTATGTCTTACTTAAAAACAAAAATAACTTTTAGTATTAATTAGCCTTGATAATTTCTCTTAAACTTGAGAGTGGGTACTTGTTTCTTAAATCAGTTATGTAGAAATAATTGTGATAATTAAAGAATAAATATGTTTTATCTTTAATTTCAACTTTATGTGGTTCTACATAAGCAATATTAAACTTTTCAAGTCTTCTCAAATTACCATTCTTTATCTTTGGTTCACAATTACTAAAAGTGC
>JAFTFU010000213.1 GCA_017458285.1 Clostridia bacterium
AGTATTATCTCTTCTGGAGACAAGATGGTAATAGAAAGTAATGTTACCTCTTTGGCATGTACTGATATTTCTTCTGTTTTTGTTTTAAACACAAATCCTGTTATTCCTATTATGTCTCCAATGTCATATGTTTTAAATGCTTTGTAGCTTTCTTCTCCTAAGTCGTTTATGCTTACATAACTTTGGATTTTTTCATCACAGTCCTGTATTGTGCAGAATGATGCTTTTCCCATTATTCTTTTTGCTATTATTCTTCCTGCTATTGTTACATCTTTTTGTTCAAATTTTTCGTAGTTTTCT
This sequence comes from Clostridia bacterium, assembly GCA_017458285.1. GTDB lineage: Bacteria > Bacillota > Clostridia > TANB77 > CAG-508 > CAG-269. The sequence goes on from JAFTFU010000213.1 coordinate 301, forward strand.
TTTATTTCTTTTGCTGTGTTTGTTCTATTGAATTTTGTTATTTCAAATGGATCTTTCCCTTGTTCTTGTAACTCCACTAGTTTTTCTCTTCTTATTTTCATTAATTGGTTTAAATCTACCTCTGGTTCTTGATTGTTGTTTGTGTTTTCTTGCATATTACTTTCATTCCTTTCTTGTTTTTTGCATTATTATATAGCATTTTTGCTTAATTGTAAAGGTTTATTTGACTTATTTTTGTTTATTCTGGAGTAAGAAAAAAACAGAGGTTGTCTCTGTTTTTTTACCTATTATAATTCAACTGGCTTGTCTCGTTCTTCTGCTTTACTTACTAGTTTTTCATAAATTATTTTCTTTTCCCAATCAGTAAGTCCACAAAAACCTATTACCATACATACTTTTTTAATATTTATTTCTCTTCTACTTGGCTTTCTGTTTTTATTTTTTTCTTCATTTTCTTCATTTTCTTCTTTTTCTTTAGATCCATATTTTTTTATCCAAGATTTGTCTTTTCCGTACAATATATTATAAAAATCATCAGGATCAATGTGAAGACCATTAATAAATCTTACGATGTCATTAATTCTCATAGTACGTTCACTTTTTTTCATTGCCTCCGTCTCATTTTCTACTATAAAACTGCCCCCATTTTGTGGTGTTGTATATTCTCTTACTCTATTTATAAACGCTCTATAATCCTTTCTACTATTGTTTCCTGACTTATCATTATTTTTCATTTATTTATTCCTCCTCTTTTATTTATCAAAAAAATCTTTATAATTTCTATAAAAGACTTTTTTAACAAGTTGTTTCGTATAACGATATAACCATTATATAACACTTTATGTATACTTGTCAAGAAGAAATTAAAAAAAGCCCCTAAATATCCAAAAATATTTACGAGCATTTAATTTTCATTTAAAAATTTATTATTATACTTTCTTTTTAAATCCATTGTTTTAAGTGCATTTAAATCATATAATTACTATTTAACAACTTCAACATCTAAATTTAATTTTTCTCCATTTATATTAACCTCTGTGTAGCCTTCATGTTCTGCGTTGTATACAACTTCGACTGTTAAAGTATCTTTTTTAATACTATCTTCAAATTTTTTGATTATAGATTCTATGTTTTCGTTTCCAGAAACATATAGATTTATTTTATCTAATACTTCAAATCCTTTATCTTTTCTCATATTTTGAATTTTAGATAAAACTTCACGAACATATCCTTCTTCAATCAATTCTGGAGTTAAGTTTGTGTCTAATACAACACCAAATTCACCTTCACCACTGAACGCAAATCCTTCTTTACCTTGCATTGTAACAAGTAGGTTTTCTTGAGTTAATTCTATTGTTGTATCTCCTATTTGTAAATATTCTATTCCACCATTTTTTACTTTATTTGCAACTTCCATTTGATTCATTTTTGCTAATTCTTGTTTTATTTGTGGTATTAATTTTCCGTATTCTTTACCTAATACTGGTAAATTTGGTTTTATTTCAAAGCTTACATATTCTGTCATGTCTGCTCCAAGAACTACTTCTTTTACGTTTAGTTCTTCTTTTACTATTTTTCCATAGTATTCTGGAAGCTCTGTTGCTGATATAAGCATTTTTGAAAGTGGTTGTCTGTTCTTCATGTTTGAAGTATTTCTTGCACTTCTTCCAAGTTTAACTAATTTGTATGCTAAGTCCATTTCAGCTTCTAATTTGCTATCTACTAGGCTTGCATCAAATTCTGGCCATGTGCATAAATGAACACTTTCAGGTGCTGTTTTGTCTAATCCTACAACTAAGTTTTGATATATTTCATCTGTCATGAATGGTACAAATGGTGCCGCAACTTTTACAAGTGTTGTTAATACTTTGTAAAGTGTTGTGTATGCTGCTATTTTGTCATCTACTAAGGTTTCTGTCCAGAATCTTTCTCTGTTTGTACGTATGTACCAGTTTGAAAGTTCATCTGTAAAGTCTTCTATCAATAATGCTGCATTTGTTATATCATAAGCTTCTAATTTTTCGTCTACTTCTTTTACTAATGTGTTAAGTTTTGAGATTATCCATTTATCCATTATGTTTTCTGATTTAAAATTACTATATTTTAATGGATTGAACTTATCTATTTCAGCATATAATACGTAGAATGAATATACATTCCATAGCGTACTTAAGAATCCTCTTTGTGTTTCTTGTACATTTTCTAAACCAAGTCTTGTTGGTAACCATGGTGCTGAACATGTGTAGAAGTGCCATCTTGTTGCATCTGCTCCAACTGTATCTAATAAAAGCATTGGATCTACTCCATTTTTCTTCGATTTTGACATTTTTTGTCCTTTTCCATCAAGAACGTGTCCTAAAACTATACAATTTTCAAATGGTATTTTTCCAAAGATAGCCGTTCCAAGAGCAGTTAAGGTATAGAACCATCCTCTTGTTTGATCAACTGCTTCTGATATAAATTGAGCAGGAAATTGCTTTTCAAATAAATCTTTATTTTCAAAAGGATAATGCAATTGTGCAAATGGCATTGAACCTGAATCAAACCAAACATCTATAACTTCTTTAAATCTTGTCATATCTTTTCCACATTTTGTGCATTTTAAGTGTACATTATCTATATATGGCTTGTGTAATTCAATTTCTTCTGGGCAATCTACTGCTTTTTGTTTTAATTCTTCGATTGAACCAATACATTCTTGATGTCCACACTCACATTGCCATACTGGAAGTGGTGTTCCCCAATATCTATCTCTTGAAATTCCCCAATCTATTACACTTTCCAAAAATTTTCCAAATCTTCCTGTTCTTATTGTGTCTGGATACCAATTTACTTTGTTATTGTTTGCAACTAACTCATCTCTCAAACTAGACATTCTAACAAACCAACTATCTTTTGGATAATATAAAAGTGGTGTGTCGCATCTCCAACAATGTGGATATGAGTGTAAATGTTTTTCTTTGCTAAACAATTTGTTTTCCTTTTGAAGCCAACTACATATATCTTCATTACAATCTCTCACAAATCTTCCAGCCCAAGGTTCAACTTCATCTACAAATTTTCCTGCTTTATCAACTAAATTCACAAATGCTATTCCATTTTGTTTTGAAACAATACTATCATCCTCACCATAAGCTGGAGCAATATGTACAATACCTGTACCGTCTTCAAGATTAACATAGTCTCCATGAATTACAATAAATGCTTTTCCATCAACCTTTGCGAAAGGCATTAATTGCTCATATTTTGTTCCAAGTAATTCTTCACCTTTAAATTCTCTAACAATTTCATATGGTATTTCTTTTAGAACCTTTTCTATTAAATCTTTTGCCAAGATATAATTTTCATATTTTGGTTCTTCTTCTGTACCAACATTTGCTTTAACTTCAACATATGTATAAGATTTATTTAAACATAATGCAAGGTTTGATGGTAATGTCCATGGTGTAGTTGTCCACGCCAAAATGTATGTATTTTCTTTATCACATACTTTGAATTTTGCAATACATGTCAAATCTTTTACATCTTTATATCCTTGTGCTACCTCATGTGATGAAAGTGCTGTTCCACATCTAGGGCAGTATGGCATAACTTTATGACCTTCATAAAGTAAATTTTTATTCCATAATTGTTTAATTCCCCACCAAATAGATTCTATATATTCATTTTTATATGTTATATATGGATGTTCCATATCAACCCAATATCCTACCTGATTTGTCATCTTTTCCCAAGCATCAACATATTGAAAAACACTATCCTTACATTCCTTTACAAACTTTTCAACCCCATATTCATCAATTTGTTGTTTACCAGAAATTCCAAGTTTTTTTTCAATTTCAAGCTCTACAGGTAATCCTTGCGTATCCCAACCCGCTTTTCTCGGAACAAAGTATCCTTTCATTACTTTGTATCTTGGTATTATGTCTTTCATTACTCTTGTTTCTATATGTCCTACATGAGGTTTTCCGTTTGCTGTTGGTGGTCCATCATAAAATGTGAAATATCTTCCTCCTTTGTTCATTTCAAGGTTTTTCTTTACTATTCCCTTTTCTTTCCATAGTTTTGCTACATTTTGCTCAATTCCTACAAAACCATTTTCTGGTAACTCAACCTTTTTGTACATACTAACTCCTCCTTTAACAAATTAAAATAAAAACGTAGAAAAAAACAAGTCCAGTCCTTAATTTTAGGACGAAATGACTTGCTTTCCGTGGTACCACCTAATTTAGTAATTATTAATTACTCACTCATTAACCCTTAACGCAGGAATACGGCAAAACTTACTAATTGTTTCAGTAATGCAACATATTAAGGTGATAATAAATAATTTTTACTTTCTCTACTCACAGCAAATATAGAGTTCTCTTTAAGATATTATATTATTTATGTTGTCCTTAATCCCGTTTCTATTTACATATTTATATATTATCATATTTTTTTATATTTTTCAATACATTTTTTCTTTTTTATTTTACTTGTTTAATTTTATTTTTAAATTCCAGTTTTGTTTTAAAACTGGAATTTAGTCTTGGAATGAAATTCCAGCAATATGGAATTTAGTCTTGGACAAAATTTCGAATGTCCAAAAGTAAATTCCATATGTTAAAAAATAGAATTTA
>JAFTFU010000027.1 GCA_017458285.1 Clostridia bacterium
TAATAATAATAAAAAAAGATGAAGATTATGTAATAAGAAGATTAGCATTAAGTGAATATCAAGTACTAAGCGTATTAGATGAACCTAGAATAGAACCATTACAAGATATAAATATTGAACTATTTGAGGGTGATAATTACATTTATTTAATGGATATGACAGGAAATAAGTTCTATGCTGAATACTTAGTAAAAAATGAGTTTAATGAAACTTACGTTACATATTCAAATATGAATACAGCTATTAACGAAACGGCAAAAGAAATTGATTTGTCAGTTAATCAAAAACTTCAAAAATATTCAACTACAGAAGAAACAAACGCTTTAATCCAATTATTATCTAATGCAATAAATTTACAACTTGAGAAAAAAGTAGATGGCGAAGATTTAACAGGTGCATATCTTATGCTTTTAATTAATGGAGATACAAGCGAGGCAAAATTAAGTGCTGATAAGATTGGATTATCTGCAAATGATGTGTTGAATTTACTTGCGGGAAATACAATTAATTTAACTACTAAGGATTTACAAATTGATAGCAATAATTTCAAAGTAGATAAAAATGGAAATGTTACAATGAAAAATGCAACACTAACGGAAGGAAAAATAGATAGTGATAATTTTAAAGTAGATAAAAATGGAAATGTTATAATGAAAAATGCTTATATGGAAAATATAAGTATAAAAAGTATGGCAGCACAAGATTATTCATTCAGTTTTTCATCTGATGGAAAAGTGTATGCAAATTCAATAGGTATTAAAGGAGATACGGCAAACAGCACGGTTTTTGTTATAGATAACTATGAAGATAACAATGAAGTAGGAGTGACTAGCAAATACCTCTTTTTAAGAAATAGAGATGGATATACAAATGTATCTTTGAGTAATAATGGAACTTCAGGGCATATATATTGTCGAGGTGGAATTGAAGCGACTAGTTATGTTAATAATTCCAAGAAAGAGTTAAAAGAAAATATATATAAACTAGAAAGAAATTCAAAAAGTAAAATGATAAAAAGAAGTGCAATAGAGATTTTAAAAGGTACTGATATTTGTGAATATAATTTTAAAGGACAAGAACATACTCAAGTAGGAGTTGTTATAGGTGATACATATAATGCACCAACAGAAATATTAACAGAAGATAAAAAAGGAGTAGACTTATACAGTATGATTTCTCTTTCGTGGAAAGCAATCCAAGAACAACAAGAACTAATTGAAAACCTAATAGAAAAAGACAAGCAAAAAGATGAAATGATTGAAAAAATAAGCAAAAGATTGGAGGCGTTAGAAAATGGATAAAATACCATTTGAAGCAGGCAGAAAAATAAAAAATGCATATGTAACAATAGATGGAGTTGAATATGAAGTTATACCAGCAGAATACGAAGGAAACACACCTTTAAGCTCTTATATTTTAAACCTCCTACAGGATAATGTGGAGAATGAATTAAACAAAAGATTAGAATTTGAAGTAGTAGAAGAATGGTAGAAAGGAGAAAAGTATGAAAAAAATAGTAAAGTTAACAGATAACAATTTTCTAGATAGCACAAGTATAGTACATAATAAACAGCTATTAAATGATATTCTAAAATGGGAACTACAATCCTTTACAACGAATAGTGAATATATAACGCAAAATGGTTATTGCAATTGCTATAAAATGAATGGATTGGCTGTTTTTTCTTTTAACTTTAATGTTAAAGAAATAAATACTAAAGATATAACATTAATTACAGGATTGCCAAAATGTAAATCTGGGAGATACGTTTTTGGATTGTCAGGAAATAACACGGTTGCAAAAGGATATATAACAAGTGGTGGAGAATTAAAAAATGATGGAAACTGGGCAAGTGGCTGGTACAATGCAATAGTGGTATATCCAGCAAATTAAACAAATGAAAGGAGCTAACAAGTTGAAAGTAATAGAATTAAAAGTAGAAGACAATAGTATAAAAATAGAGAAAAAATACATAACAAGTGGCACTTATAACTATATAAAGTGTCGCTTTTCATTTAGCTCAGAATGGGAAAATTATGACAAAATAGCAGTCTTCTATGTTGAAGATAAATCATATAAAAAAGCATTAGTAAATGATGAAGTTATTGTGCCTAAAGAAGTAGCAGAATACGTTGGGAAAATATACATCGGAGTATATGGAAATAAAATTGTAAACGATGCACTTGAAACAAGATGTACTACCGATTTAGACCATTTCAGAATAGTGCAAGGTGCATATGATGAAAACGCAATAGAAGACGATGAAACAATCGATATTTCAACATATGAGACATATATTTCTACTATGAATGCAATTTTAGAAGAAATGAAAAATAACTATAATAAATTCTTAGAAGATAAAAAAGGCGATTCAGCCTATACGATATGGTTACAGCAAGGAAACGAGGGAACAGAGCAAGAGTTTTTAGAAAGTCTAAAAGGTAGTGATGGACAAGATGGAATTGACGGTAAGGACGGAAAAAATGGGGAAAATGGACAAGACGGATACACACCTGTAAAAGGAGTGGATTATTTTACAAGTGATGATAAAAACGAATTTAAAGAAGAGATAGTAAGAAATATAGCTCCAACATTAGAAAATAATTTAAAATCTGCTAAAGATTATACCGATAATGCAATAATAAGAGATTTTAAAGATATTTCTTATGATAGCACTACATCAACATTCGTTTTTACAAGACATGACAATACAACATTTACAGTTGATTTACCTATAGAACAAACAGTAAAAGATGGATATTATGATGAACAAACAAAAGAACTTGTTTTAGTGTTAGTATCTGAGCAAGAAATAAGAATACCTGCAAGTGGATTAATAGATGACTATTCAGGCGTAGACAGTGCAACCATACAAGTAAATATTAGTTCTGATAACAAAATAACTTGTAACATAAAAGCAGGAAGTATAACAAAAACATTATTAACTACAGAATTACAAGAAGAAATAAACAACAAAGTAAATAAAAACGCTTTTGTTTATGATGAAGAAACAGAAACATTAAGTATAACAATTTAGGAGGTGTATTATGGCATTAAATTTAAATGGAAAATCACCTAAAAAGATATTATTTAATGGATTAAATGTAGCAAAAGTTCTATTTAATGGTGTAGTAGTTTGGATGGCTAAAATACTTCAATTCCTTTCAGGTTATCCTATAACCTTAGAAAAAAGTACAGGCGAAAATTTAGTTGACTATAAAATATATGGAAATCAAGAACCAGAAGCAATAATACTTCCAGATGAATATGTAAGATTGGATTATATTGAAGGTACAGGTACGCAGTATATAGATACCGGATTAAAAA
>JAFTFU010000214.1 GCA_017458285.1 Clostridia bacterium
TGAAATTAGAGATGTTGCAGACATTTTAGGACATAAATATATTGAAACTACAGAAAATTTTTATATATCTAGTACTGATCAAAATAAGAAAGTTGTAAGTAATGTATTTGATAGCCTGATGAGTTCTGAAACAATCAATAATATTATTAAATATGAAATTGCATATTAAAATATGGAGCTGGTATAATTACTAGCTCTTTAAATTTTTTACAATATTTTACTAAATTTAAGACAAATTAAGGAAAGTATGATATAATGTTTGACAAATAGAAAACAAATACTCGAAAGAAGTGATTTTATAACGAGCATAATTATTAGAAAAGTGAAAATAGAAGATTTTAAAACAGTATCTGATGACTTTGAGGTTACCTATAAAATGAAATTGGGGGATATATAATGAATGAATATAATGAGTATTTAGAGTTTGCTAAAGATATAGCAAAATATGCAAGTAAAGTAATGTTAAAATATTTTAATGAGGATAATGGAGCAAGTTACAAAGGAGATAAAACTATTGTAACGCTTGCTGATAAGGAAATTAATTCATATTTAATAAATAGAGTTAAAGATAAATATCCTAGCCATGCAGTAGATGGTGAGGAGGAACAATTTGGTGAAAGCAAATATAAATGGGTATGTGATCCAGTAGATGGAACAGCAATGTATGCTAGGCATATTCCAGTGGCAGTCTTTTCTCTAGCTTTAGTAGTAGATGGAAAATCCGTTGTGGGTTTAGTATATGATCCTTTTACGAATAATTTATATACAGCCATAAAGGGGCAAGGAGCATATAAGAATAATAAAAAAATAGAAGTTAATAATATTTTATTAAATGATATGAAAAGTGTATCAAATTTTGATATGTGGTCAAATGCCGATTATAATCTTTATGATGTGATAGAAGAAATAGGAAAAGAAACATATTTTGTAAGTATTGGCAGTGTAATAAGGGCTTGTATGTGTGTTGCTAGTGGTGAATTTAATTTTGCTATATTCCCTGGTACCAAACATAAAAATTGTGATATTGCAGCAACAAAAGTAATAGTTGAGGAAGCTGGTGGAAGGGTTACAAACCTATTTGGAAATGACCAACGATATGACCAAAGTATAAAAGGTGCTATAGTTAGTAATGGCAAAGTACATGATGAAGTTGTAAATACAATAAAAAAATATATTAATGAGGTGTAAAGCTATGAATCAATATATAATGATAACTACAACATTTGATGATAAAGATGAAGCAAACAAAATTATAGATTTATTATTAAATGAAAGATTAGTAAGTTGCTGTCAATTAACTAATATAACAAGTTCATATCATTGGAAAGGTAAAATTGAAAAAGCAGATGAATATTTGTTACAAATGAAATCCAAAAAAGGATTATATAAAGAAGTTGAAAAAGTTATATTAGATAATCATAGTTATGAAACACCGCAAATAGTCGCTTATGATATTGTTGATGGCTATTCGGAATATTTTAAATGGATAAACGATGAAACAAAATAGTTTAGGTGGTTATTATGATTGATAAAGATTGAATATAGTTCAATTTATTTAGATATATTGAATAAAGCAGATATGCAAATTGATAAATATGGTAATGATGTAGGCTATGATAAAAGATTAGAGGATATAAAAACAAGATATGGTGAGGAATCAAATATCTATAAAAAAGCAAAGATATTAATTAATAATCTAAAAAAGGGGAATAAAAATGGATTTAAAAGAGATAGAACAAGAAATAGAAAGTATTAAGAAAAGAAATAAAAGAGTAGAACTAGACAAGAAATGGGAAACTTGTTGGACTAGAAAGATATGTATTTGCGTATTAACATATATTGTTGTAATTATATATTCTTATTTAATAAGAAATTATGATAATATCTTTTTAAGTTCATTAGTTCCTGTAATAGGTTTTACATTATCTACTTTATCATTAGGTTTTGTAAGAAAAGTTTGGGAAAGTAAAAATAAATAAGGAGGAAGTTATGGAACAGATTAGAATTTTATGTTATGGAGATTCAAATACATGGGATATATTTCTGGAAGTGATCATCAAAGATATGGCAATAATGAGAGATGGACAAGACTATTAGCAAAGTTATTAGGAAACAACTTTGAAATAATAGAAGAAGGCTTAAATGGTAGAACACTTATCTCAAACGATACAAGACTAGGGAAAGAAGGAAAAAATGGATATGAATATTTAATACCATGTTTAGATACACATGACCCTATTAATTTAGTTGTTTTAATGTTAGGTACAAACGAATTGAAAGCAACATATAACAAAACAGCGAAAGAAATAGGGGAGATGTTTGAACAATATTTTGTAAAGGTAATATTAGGAAGAAAATCACAAATAAGTAATAATTATCCTAAACTATTAATTGTTACACCGCCGATAGTAAATGAAGATGTTGAATATTGTAAAGCAAATAATAAATATGCTGGAGCAACCAAAAAATCGGAAGAATTAAATGATATATATAGAGAAATTGCAGAGAAATATAATTGTTATTTTTTAAATAATCAAGGATTAGAAACAGGAATAGATGGAGTACATTTAACAAAAGAAAGTCATCAAAAGTTAGCAGAAAGATTAAAAGAAGAAATAAGTCATATATATAATTAAACTACTTAGCTACAAAATTTTTTGAAATTAATATATGTTAGAATATTACAGAAGGAGAGATATAACGTGAAAATATATGTATACTTAGATGAAAGTCGGATCAATTCATAAAAATAGCAAAACAAGATATTTTGCAGTAGGTGGATATTTTTCTTATGAAGAAGATAGAATAAAAATAAAAGCAAAATATAAGAAAGAAAATCTTAAATTAAAGAAAGAAAAGAAACTTGATTTAGATACTGAAATCAAATCTTATGATATGACCGAAGAAGAAAAGATAAAGATATTTAATAAAATTCAAGATATTGAAACTTTTCATGGTTGTGTTAAGGTATTTGATAAAAAATATATGAAGAAAGAAATAGTAGATTCTAATATATTTTTTAATTATGCAGTAAAAGTTCTAATTCAAGATTGCATATTACCAGAACTTAATTTGCAAGAAAATGATGAGCCAATAGAGTTTATTATAAGTATAGACAATAGAAATATAAGAGTAGGAGAATTGAATAATTTAGAAACATATTTAAAGACAGAATTTTGTATATATGATGATGACTTTAAAATTACTTATTATGACTCTAAAACAAATTATGGAATACAATTAGCAGATTTAACTGTTAATACATTTTACAATTCTTATAAAAACATAAAACTAGTTGAAAATGTAATAAAAGAATTAAAGCCAAAAAACTTTAGAGTAAGTTTATTTCCGAGAAATAGTAGGAATAAAAAATAAAAATTTAGCATAAAATATTAGTAAAATATTTGACATGCAATTTTTTGTGTGGTAAAATATTTATAGTAAGACCTAGGTAAGGTAGCTAAATGCTAAGCGTATGTTAAGTACGCTGCCACCTAGGCATTTTTATTATAATAAATAAAAATGAATGTAAACATTGTTTGCATTTTGTTTGCAAAAAATAGGAAAGCATATATAAAATTAGTACTAATAATATTATAAATATAAAAGGCTTTATTCCTTGATATTATTAATATAAATAATATTTTATAGTATTGATAATTAAGAAATAAAATCTTCATGTGGAAGTGGTAAGAAATATAAGAACTGCTGTGGAAGACAGTAGTATCAAGGAATTAACAGATTTATAAAGTTAGAAAATAAAATATTTATGTTGAATGAATACACAAGTAAAGAAGATATGGAAGAAAAAATAAAAAAATATATAGAAGTATTAAAACTTAGATATCCCAATGCAATTATAACCAGAGAATTTTATAAAGGACAAAATATCCTAGTTAGAGTTACAGAAATAGAATATAAAGATAGTAATAAAAAAACGATAAACAAGGAAAGAAAAATAGATGATTGGTACATCAGGCAAAGAGGAGAACGATAAATGAAAGAATTATTAAAAGTAGTAGCAAAGAAATTATTTATTTGGTCTATAATAATTAATACGATATATTCAATTGCTGATTATGGGGAATCATTTGCATTATCATACTTTGGTACTAGTCCATTATTATTAAATAAATTAATTGTTTTAACAATATTATTAATGTCAATTGAATTAATCAAGCTAATAACTGGGAAAGTAGGTTCGTATGTAGATAATATTAATGAAACTAAAACACAAACTGCAATAGAAAAGTATTATTTTAGAAAATTGCAATCAATGACAATGGAACAAATTTCGAACATACATACCGGATATATACATAAATTAATAACTAATGTTTCAAGATATTTCTTTGAAATGACATGGCAATTTGAAACAAGCGTAATTCCATTAATAATAGGTGGAATATCAATACTTATTATGATTTGTAAACAGTCAATTTTTACAGGACTAATATGCATAGTAATATCAGCATTAGCAGTATTTACAAAATATAAAATGATAAAAAATATGCAAAAATATCAAAAGAACACAAATGAAGCATCGTCAAAATATAATGCAAAACTTATAGATTTTATCCAAAATATTATAGCTGTAAGAAAGCTAAATATTGGAGATTTTTGCGAAGATAAAATTACAGAAAATTCAAACGAATATTTAAAAGCAACAAAATTAAATGAAAGAAAAAGATCATCAGCAAATGGTGCATTTACAGGATTAATGGATTTATTATATTTAGTTATATTAATTGTTGCAATGGCGATGACATCAAAAGGAGAGGATGCGCTACCATACATATTGTTTTTCATAACTGCATTAGGTAAATTATATTCAAATTTAAATAGTTTAGTTAGATTGATTGATATAAGCGAAAGATTTAAAACATCTAAAAAACAATTAGATGAATATTTTAAAGATAGTAAAGAAATTAAAATACTAAAAGACTTTAAAGAAATAAAATTGCAGAATGTTATATTTTCATATACAAAAGATTCTACTAAAATAAAAATCCCTGAATTTATATTAAAAAAGGGTGAAAAAATAAGCATAATGGGAGAATCTGGACAGGGAAAAACAACTGCCATAAATATACTTGCAGGATTATACCCTATGAAAAATGGGATTTTATCAATAAATAACAAAGAAATGAAAGATACAAGACTAGATTTAGTTTTTGTATCACAAGAGGTTGATTTATTTGATTTAAGTATAAGAGATAATTTGAGTTTAGGAAAAGATATATCAGACGAAAAAATACTAGAGCTAATAAAAGAAGCAGGATTAAATGACTGGTATAATGAATTACCGCAGGGACTTGATACAATGGTAGGAGAAAGAGGAATAAAATTATCAGCAGGACAAAAACAAAGATTAAATTTAATTAGAGGAATTTTAATAGATAAAGATTTATATTTCTTTGATGAACCTACTTCAAACCTAGATATTTTATCAGAAGAAAAAATAACAAATATGATTGAAAAATATTTGAAAGATAAGACTTATGTAATAGTAACACATAGACCGAAATTAAAGGAATTATGTAA
>JAFTFU010000215.1 GCA_017458285.1 Clostridia bacterium
TAAACAAATATTGCGTGAGCAACGCACAGGTATGGAATGGAAAAAAGTAGTGGAAGATACTCCATCTTAGTATAAAATGTATAATTGGCGAGCATTTGCAATGTTAGAGTATATTCGTCATATGATTGAAAATGGTAAATTAGGAAATGAAATCATTGATGTAATATACAATTATGAAGATTGGTTATTAGATGAGGTGGATGACTAATGCAACAAATTGAAGTAACACAAAAAACAATAGATAATATTCGTGATATTATTGAAAGTGATGATTTTATTCAAGATTTATTAAGTTATACAACTGAACCTACTGAAGCATTAGTAATTATGCAAATCCTTGATAATGGTTTAATCCAATTGGAAAAGGAGTTAAATAATGATTGATAAGGTCGGGTCAGGACAGGACAACATATTTAAGATAAAATTCATATTTATATGAAAGGTGTGAAAAATATGAATTTTATTTATTGTTTTACTAATTTAATAAATTAGAAAAAATATATTGGTTCAAGTTGTTCTATCAATCCGCAAAGGAGATATTCTTAGCATCTCTATCATGTTAATCATCCAGACACTCCCAGGGGGTAGTATCCATTATACTGCGCTATTCGCAAATATGGATTAGAAAATTTCTCTTATACAATATTATAGTATTTCCCAGATGAAATGGATGAATATGAAGTCAGAGAAAAAGAACGTGAATATCTAATTAAGTATAATACATTAGTTCCTAATGGTTATAATCAAACATTAGATACTCATCATCCAAGAAATGACCCCAACACTTATAAAAAAGTTAGTGAAACAAAACGAAACAATGCAAAAAGAATAGCTGAAATTGATGAAAATCATAATGTTATAAAAATTTGGCGTTGTATTGCAGATTGTGCTGAACAAGAAAATTTAGGTGAAAAACATATTGCTGCTTGTTGTAGGGGTGAAAGACATTCAACTAATAATAGATATTTTTGTTGGTTGAATGAAAAAGATGAGTTACTTATCCCTAAATATAATAAATATACATATAAAGGTATGCCTGGGACAACTCAAATACAATCTTCTAGTAAAAAAGTAGCAAAATTAAATGAGGATAATTTTATTATTCAAATTTATGACACACTGGCATTAGCCGCAAGAGAAAATAATTGTGATAGTAGTGCAATTTCAAAAGTATGCCGCGGAATAAGAAATAAATGTGGAGGTTTTAAATGGAAATATGTTGAATAAAGAAAAAGAAATAGATAAAACACTTTATACTGAAACATCAATAGAAAGCTTAGACCCACGAGAATTTACAAGACTTAAGCCGGGCGTATATGCAGGAGATACGACATATGCAACTCAATTATTAGTAGAAATTTTTTCTAATGCAGTAGATGAATTTAGATTAGGTCATGGAGATAAAATTGAAGTTGCAATAAATGGTAAAATGTGTCGTGTACGAGATTATGGGCAAGGTTTTATTCCTAATAGTTTTAGAGAAGATGGAAAAACAATTCTTGAAGCAGCTTTCAGTGTATTAAACACTTCAGGAAAATATAGAGAAGATGGTACTTATGAAGGCACTTCTTTAGGTTCTTTTGGTATTGGTTCTAAAATAACAACTTTTCTTTCTCATTGGTTAGATGTTTATACTTATCGTAATTGGCAAGTAGAGCGTTGTTATTTTGTTGAAGGTGAATTTAATAAACGAGAAATTTTTACAGCTAAAGATTTTGAAAATGGAACTTGCGTAGAATGGGAACCAAGTGAAGAATTCTTTACACATCCAGAAGTAAATGTAAATGAAATTAAAGTTTTATTTAAAACTGTTGCAGCCCTTTGTCCTGGTCTAACTATAGAATTAGATAATAATGGAGAAAAAACTACTTATTATTCTACAGATGGTTTGAATGATTTAGTAGATGAAGCAGTTAAAAATAAAGAATTAATTAATAATCGTTTTAATTTAAATTTTACAAATGGGAAAAATAAAATTGATATGGTTATGACTTATACGTCTAATTATTCAATGACTATGGTCCCATATGTAAATACAGGATTAACTTCTGTTGGACCTCATATTACACAAATTAAAGCATTGCTTACACGAGAATTTAATAAATTCTTCAAAGAAAAGAAATGGCTTAAAGATAATGAAGATAATCTTTCTGGTGATGATATTCAAGAAGGATTATATATTGTATTTAATATTACGGCTCCTAACGTAGCATATGATGCACAAGTTAAAACTCGAATTACTAAGCTTGAAATGACACCATTTACTGCGGCAATTGCAGATGAATTGCGCATATGGTTCACTCAAAATGAAAAAGAAATTAAAGCTATAGCGGATAAAGCTAAAATGGCTAAAAAAGCCAGAGAAGCTGCGCAAAAAGCTAGAGATTCAATTCGTGAAAAACAAGCTAAAAAAGAAAAAGCTTTACGCTTTGATTCTAAATTAGCTGATTGTTTTAGTAAAGACCGCAAGAAATGTGAAATTTATATTACTGAGGGTAAGTGAAAACTATTGCCCTAATCCTTTTTACCGCTTCATCAACGGGGTTTTACCTGCGGCCGCAGGTAAAGCTAACGGGGAAACCTGACCGTTACACATATATGTCAAAATATGTTTAGGCGAAGGCAATCCCGTGGCAAGATTTTATATCTTTAGGACAAAACCAGTAAATCATATCAGTATCTCCCTTATATTCTAATGAAAGGAGAGAGTGATATGATAGGAATTTATAAATATGAAAATAAAATAAATCATAAATGTTATATTGGATAGAGCGTTGATATAGAAAGACGTCAATATAATCATAAATCTTCAGTTTATAATGATAAAGCAAATGATTATAATAGTCAGTTTCATCAAGCAGTAAGAAAATATGGTTTTGATAATTTTGATTATGAAATTATCGCAATATTATCTCCAGAAGAATATTCTAAAGAACTTCTTGATTAGATGGAAAAGTTCTTTATAAATTATTATAATTCTTATATCAATGGATATAATGCTACTCTAGGCGGAGACGAAAACCCAAACAGGAGTTAGGTTGGTTCAAAAAATGGTCGAGCATTATTAAATGAGGAAGATGTAAAATATATTAGAGAATGTTATAATGCTCATATTCCATTCAAAATAGTTTATGAAGAATATAAAGATAAAATTTCAAAAAGAGGTCTTTAGAAGGTTTGGTGGTTTGATACTTGGAAAAATATTTATCCAGAGTATCATACTGAAGAAAATAAATATTGGCATTCACACAATGCAAAAGCAAATTCTTCCGAAGTAGCCGCAAACAATAAAAAATGTTTCACCGAAGAACAAGTGAAACAAATGAGATATGATTATGATAATGGAATAAGTCCTAAATAGATTTGGCAAAAATACGCTCCAGATAGAGCTTGGAGTACTGTATATAATGCTATAACGAGACAAACTTATAAAGATATAAA
The DNA here is from genome assembly GCA_017458285.1 of Clostridia bacterium. GTDB lineage: Bacteria > Bacillota > Clostridia > TANB77 > CAG-508 > CAG-269. The sequence continues at coordinate 3,442 of JAFTFU010000215.1, forward strand.
ATAAGCTGTATCGACTATCTCCGGTGAGACGGAGAGTACAATCACTATTGATACGTGATTGGAAATAGAGGACACGATGATGGTTTGACAAACCGGAGTGAAGAGTTAGTCAGTGCTTATAGAAATATAAGATAAACATGGACAGTGCTTCTGGTAATATGAAGACTGCTAGAGATAATGAATTTCAAGCAGTGCTTCCTGTGCGTGGTAAAATTCTTAATACTCACAAAGCTGGTATTGATAAAATCCAAAAGAATGCAGAAATAATGACCATGATGGATGCTTTTGGTTTAGAGATTGATCCTAAAACTATGAAAGTATCTTATGATAAAAATAAAATTCGTTATGGAAAAATTATTATTATGAGCGATGCTGATGTTGATGGTATGTAAAAGTGCCTGTTACGCCTTTTCCAGTTCGCCACTGGGGTATATTTTTGGACAGACTTTATTTATGTGCTCCACTTGGAACTCATATAAAGTAGAAAAAATATGCTAACGGGGAAACCTAAGTCTTTTTAGATATGGCAATCCCGTGGGAAGGATGATTAAAATGAGAGCGATATATAAATGGACTAATAAATTAAATGATAAAGTATATATAGGTAAATCTGTAAATTTAGCAAAAAGATTGCGTGAATACAGATATGAGATAAATAAAGGCAACAATAGACCTATTATTCGTGCATTGCGAAAATATGGATTTGAAAATTTTGATTTTGAAATTATTGAAGATTGTGATACTTTGACCGATGCAGAGCTTTTAATTAGAGAATAGTATTGGATAGATTATTACGATGCTTTAAATAGAGAAAAAGGATATAATATTCTACGAGCAGAAGAAACTCCTCTTGATTATACAAGTGGTTCAAAGAATATTAAAGCGAGATTAAATGAAGAACAAGTTTTAAATATTAGAGAAATGATTTTTCTTCAAAATATATCTCCTGCCGACGTTTATAAGATGTATGCAGATGAAATTAGCTATGATGCTTTTTGCAAAGCCTACAGAGGAAACACTTGGTAGAATGTTGATACATCTATGATTAGAAATATTTCTTCTAAAGTAGAAAGAAAAGGTAAAAATAAAGCAAAATTAACAAAATCCGATGTTAAAGAAATTCGCAGATTAGCCGAAGAAGAAAATAAATCTATTAGTGAAATATATACTTTATATTTAGGGAAATGCACACGAAATACAATAAAAAGAGTAGTCCAATATCAAACTTGGAAAAACATCTAATCCTGTAACGACTATCCTCGTATCGGAGGAGTAAGGTTGCTATTAGCACGCAACTTGAAATGGGCGTTCTTGTGGCTGCGGCCGCAGGTAAGATATAGTCTGTGCTTATGGAAACATAAGAATAAATGGCTCACATCAAAAACTTATTTTATACATTTATTTGGAATTTTTGTCCTCAGCTTATTGAAGATGGCTTTGTTTATGCTGGTGTCCCACCTTTGTATAAAATTACTACAAATAAAGGATATAAATATATTAAGAATGATGAAGCTTTAGAAGAATATCGTAAAGCCAATAGTGGTAAATCTTATAAAGTAAACCGTATGAAGGGACTTGGCGAAATGGATGTTGAAGAAACAGAAGAAACTTTAACAGACCCTGAACAAAGAATTATTCGTCAAGTAACAATTAACGATACTGAAGCTGCAAGAAAACTATTTGATGATTTGATGGGAACAGCAGTTGTTCCTCGTAAGAATTATATTAAAGAACATAGCGAGGAGGCCCAATATAATGCTGAATAATAGACTCACTGAAAGAAATCAATGGGGCGATATCCTTTATATTGGTCAATATAAACAAGGTCAATATAGAAATTGGGGAGATTATCCTGAAAAAATGACCGATGAAGCTAAAGATGAAGTTTTAACAAAACTTTATTTTGTCGAAGAAGCAATAGAAGATTTTGAAGAAAGGATGAAAACACTTTATGGCAAACGAGATTCTAACTGATCTTATTACTGAACTTGGTACTAATTTTATAGAATATGCGGTTGCTGTAAATACTGACCGTTCTATCCCAGATGCAAAAACTGGATTAAAACCAGTGGCAAAACGTATTCTATATTGCTCTTATGATGAGGGTTTCAGTTCAAAAAAACCTCATGTTAAATGTGCTAATATTGTTGGTAACACAATGGCTTATTGGCATCCTCATGGAGATTCAAGTATTTATGGGGCATTAGTTAGATTATCTCAAGAATGGGTAATGCGTTATCCTTTAATTGATTTTCATGGCTCAAAAGGTAATCGTGATGGAGATGGCCCTGCAGCTTATCGTTATACTGAAGCAAGATTATCTACTTTAGTTGAAGATGGTATGTTAGTTGGAATGAAAAAAGGAGTTGTTAATACAGTTCCTAATTATTCTGAAACTAAAGATGAACCTGTAACATTACCATCTTATTTTCCTAATTTACTTTGTAATCCTAATACTGGCATTGGTGTTGCAATGGCTTGTAATTGGGCGCCTCATAATTTAAGAGAAGTTGCGCAAGCTATTAATGATTATATAAATGGCAAAGAACCTATGTTACCAGGCCCAGATTTTCCAACTGGTGGAATTATTATTAATAAAAATGATATTCCAAATATAATGCGAACTGGTCGAGGTAGTATTAAAATTAGAGGTAAATACAATATTGAAAATAATAATATTGTATTTTATGAAATTCCTTATGGAGTTGCCACGGAAGCACTTATGGAACAAATTGGTAAAATTTGTGATAATGGAGACATTGAAGGAATTAAACATATCCGTAATGAAAGCACTCGTAAAAAGGGATTTCGCTTAGTCCTTGAATGTGAAAAAAATGCTAATTTAAATAAAATTATTTTTCAATTATTTAAATTAACTGATTTACAAACATCTTTCTCTTATAATATGGTTGGTCTGGTAAGTAAAACTCCAACTGAATTAAATTTAAAAGATTGTTGTAAAATTTATGTTGAACATAACACGGAATGTATTAAAAGAGAAACCGAGTTTGATTTAAAAAAGGCTGAACGCAAATTAGATATTAATTTAGGATTATTAAAAGCATTAGAAGATATTGATAATATCATCGCTTTAATCAAACAGTCTAAATCAGCTGCAGATGCAAAAACTCAGTTACAAAATAAATATAAATTTACAGAAGACCAAGCTCATGCTATTGTAGAAATGAAATTAGGTCGTTTAGCAAATTTGGAAAAAATTGAGTTGCAAGAGGAATGTTCAGGTCTACAATATGATATTGACCATTATAATGCAATATTAGCTAATCCAATAGATGAATTATTGTTACGTTTAAATGATATTGTAAATAAATATGGTGATGAAAGACGCACTGAATTAACTCAAATTGAAGAACCTAAAAACAATGAAGAAAAAAAGATTGCCGCAATTCCACCAGAAAAATGTGTTGTTGTATTCACAGAGGGCGGTAATATTAAACGTATACCAGCTACTTCATTTAGATCTCAAAGACGTGGAGGAAAAGGAATCAAAACACAAGATGATATAACTAATATGGTTTTAAGAACTAATACCGTAGATAGCCTTATGATATTTACTAATAAGGGAAATATGTATCGTTTAATTGTTGATGATATTCCAGAGGGAAATAATACTTCTAAAGGAATACCTGTTCGTGCTTTGGTTAGCATGGAACCGCAAGAAGAACCCACTATTATTTATTCCATTTATAGAGAAACAGATGATAAATATATTGTTTTTGTTACAAAGCAAGGTTATGTAAAAAGAACTGCTTTAAGTGATTATATCTCTGTAAAAAAGAAGAGTGGTATTAAAGCTTTAAATTTCCATGAGAATGATGAATTAGTTTCTGTATTTTTAGCTAATCAAGAAAGTATTATTTTACTTACTAAAAATGGTTATGGATTAAGAGTAAAAGGTGCTGATTTTACTCCAACAGGAAGAGTATCTATGGGTATTAAAGGAATCAATTTACGGCCAGAAGATGAAGTTATTTGTGCTTTACCCGTACGAGAT
>JAFTFU010000216.1 GCA_017458285.1 Clostridia bacterium
AGTTTCATTTATCATGGCTTTTAATTTTCTATCATTTATTTTAAAGAAATCAGACTCTGCTTGATTTACTTTTTCATATATTCTAGTAAGCTGTTTTTTCTTGATTCTTTTATTTTTGCTTGTATTGTATATATGCCATAATTTATTTATTTGCTTATTGCCACTTTTAAAATTGCCATTCTTTATAGCTTCTAATATAACCTTTTCTTGCTCCAGCTTTCCGTTTTCATAGCTCTTTTTTATCAATTCTTCAATATCATTGTTAATAGTAGAAAAATCATTTTTGAACATTTTTCTATTTGTGCTTTTAAAATGTTCCAATGCTTTCAATTGTTCTGACTGCCATGCACTCCAATTCATATCAAGGTCTTTTTCTTCATTTAAATGCCTTGTAAGATTTCGTTTCATAGATTTTATTAGTATTTCTTCTATTCTTTGAAATGCCTGACTTATATCATACTCATTATTCATTTATAACCTGCTCCTGGTCTTTTTTATCTTCTTTTGGTTCTGTTTCAGGCTCTTTTTTGATGGTATCGACATCTGTGTCGGTAGCATCTGCAACATTCATTTCAGCATCAAAATTTACTGCTGGTTCTTCTATATCAACAATTCCTTGCTCTGCTTTTAATTTTGCAACCTCTTCCTGTTTCCACTTTTCGTCTTTACTGTCTCCATATAATTCATCAACACAAGCCTCAATACTCATTATTCCTTGTGTTTTTCCCTTTCCAACTGTTTCAACTTGTGCTTCAAAAGATGGATTATTGTATTCTCCAAATTTTACACTTATTTCTATATCAACAGGAACTGGTTTCTTTTCCATTTGATCTCTTGATTTCAAAACAGTATTAATTACTTTTGGAATAAACTCCGTTAAAGTATCAATTATTAATCCTCTAGTATATAGAGTTGTTTTTTCTTTTTCTCTTTGAGCTTCAGCATTGTCTAATTTTTTATTATCAATTCCAAGTGTAGATGGGCTTATAATTCCTTGTAAGCATAAGTCTAAAAATGTTATATATGATTGCAAATATTGGTCTGTTGGTATTTCAGGCTGTGCAACATCTATTTGCTTTTTATCATTTTCTCCTGCAGTAGCTTCAGTTTTTATAAATTTATTGTCGAATGGATTACCCATTACGATTTCTCCTGTTTCAGGATCTTTTGGTAATAAATCTTCAGGAATATATTTTATTGCCCTACCAGCTCTAACCGCTTCTAGCCATTGAGATATAATCTCGTCTAAACTATCAAAAGAGTCATATTTTCCATCGAAAATTGACTCTCCTCTACCTTTATATTTTGCTGATTCATTTAACATTATTGGAACTGCCCACATAACACTTTTATCAAATTTTATGTCCTTTAATGATGCTAAAGCATCAACTGTCTTTAATGGCACTTCTTTATCATCTTTTAATAACTTATAAGTTATATATCCATATCCGTAGTGCTCTTCTAGTAAGTAAGTTGTGCGGTTTTCTTCATGATATGACTTAAAAACAAGCTCTACTAATCTGCCTCTTTTATATACAAATTCAACCTTTGAGCCTTCAACCCATTCTAGTATAGCTTTGTCAGTTATATCTGCATCATAATTTATTTTTATTGCCCCATCGCCTATATGTAACAAGTCTGACAGTATAGTTTTTAACATTTTACTATCAAATTCGTTTTCTTGGTTAACTTCTTTCCAATATTCATCTTCTACATCATCACCAGAATAATCTGTCATTACTGTGTTTATTATTGTCTTTATTATTAATTTAGGAAGACCAGAATGTGATTTTTTCATTCTAATATCAGCTGTTTGTGCTGCTCCCCAAAATGTATCATCTGCATAAGGTAATTGACCATAAAATTCTGCTAATTCGTGACTATCTCCTCTATACCATATTTTGTTTCTTATACAATTAGCTTGAAAGTCCATATTTTCATTAATTAAAAATGTTTGACCTTGTGCTGGTCTAATATCTAACCACGATTTAATCATATTTTTCACTCTTTCCCCTAATTTCATTATTTTTTCACTCCTATTTTATTTACAAATGGAATCCAACTATATTGACAACTATTAACCATGTGATCGTTTGCATCTTCAGGCTCGTTGTCCTTGTCTTCTTTCCAACTGTAGACATCTAATTCATTACAATAATTTGTGCAAGTATCTACAATGTAATAACATTCATCCTTAAACCATCCTAATTGAGTATTTATTCTATCTATAATTTCCATTTTAGCTTTCCAAGCATTATTGAACATATAAATACAAGGATTATTCCTTTTGTATTTAGCAAATTCTTTAATAGTTGCCTGGTCTGCACTATCTATAAATACATTTTTAGCAAATCCCCACTCTTTTCTGTTTCTTTCCAGGAAGTCTATAAAATTTTTAACAGTATCACTAGGTGCTAACGGTTCATCTAAATTAGCATTGTTGTAAACTTTTTCATCTAGCAATATATATTTACCTTTGTTAGTTATTCCTGCAAAAGACATTGCTATTGTGTCAGGACTTAAAGAACTATAAGATGTATCTAGTGCTGCAGTAAATATTTCAAAATACTCTCCTTCTTGTCTTACTGTTTTTGGCTTAGTTGTTAATTGCACTTGTTCCGCTTCAGGTTTTCTTAAATATTGTTTTGCCTCTTCTTTAGTTATACAATGTTTCCTTCTGTCAAAATTAATAAAAACAAGTCCTGTTGACTTGCCTCGTAATCCTTTTATTTTATTTTTCCATAGCTTTGTACCTACTGGAACGGAATTTATAATTTGCTTTTTCTTTTCTTCTGTTAAACTTTTATTATGATCGAAAGTAAAATACCACCATGTCCAATCATCTGTTTGTTCTTGATTTAACATTTCCAACAATTCTATTGGTGCATCATATTTATATTTTTCAATTGGTCTTGAATGATTAACAAATTGTGAATAGCATTCTTTGTTTGGATCGTCTGGATTCATAGTACATAATCTATAATCCGCACGCATAAATGCTTCTCTAACAAATTCCATATCTGCAATATTAAACTCATCTATAAATAAGCCATAACATTGACCACCTAATGCTTTTTTCCATCTTGCTTTGTTATCATAACCTAAAACATAAATGATTTTATTGCCTTTTGATGTATGGAATATTATGTGTGGAAGTTTTATATTTTTTGCTCCATTTGAATGATATTCTATTGCTCCACCTTGCTCATAATCTCCAAATACTGCTATAAGTCCATTGTCAGAGTTTATTATATTTTTTTCTATTGTTCCCAAGTCTAGTCCAGCCATTATACTTGGCTTTGAGCCATTATAGTTTGAAATTTTAAACATAAACTTTGGAACTGCAACTGTTGTCTTTCCAGCGAATGTTGTTCCTTCTAGGAACTCCGCACTCGCTTCATGATTTAAAAAGTCAATGTATTTTTCAGATAAAGGAAATTGCTCACCTTCCATTTTGACCACCACCTAATTGCCTATTGATGCTGTCTAATAAGGAAGTTGTATTTGTTAGATTTACATTTAAAGTTTTATCATCATCATTGCTATTCAACCTCGTCAAGCTATCAATACATTTTCGTTTTGCCTCTTGAACTCTTGTAAGTCCATCTTCTATCCTTTGTATTAAATTTAATGTAGGTTCTGCATCTGTTATCGTTTTTGTGCTTTTTCCTTTTTCGTTTCTAATAAAGTTAATTGTCATATCTTTGCCACGACTTTTTATATCCTTTATTCGTTGCAACATTCTTTTTTCTCTAATAGTAAGTATTTTATATTCTTCTATCAATAATTGTTCTGCATCGTCAACTTTGTATTTTTCATATAGTTCTAACTCATCATCATCTAATACATCCTTGTATATATTTTCATATTCTCCAGTAACAACCGCATTTTTGTTTTCTTCAGCAGGATGTCCACCTTTATTTCCAACTGCGTTTTGATTTCCTATTTGTGCATTGCTTTTTGTTCTTGTCAATTTATTCTTACGAATAATACTTCTTAATTCAGGCTGAGTAATATTATATTTTGACATAATATCATTGTATTTCATGCCTCGCTTATAATCTTTTTTTATCTTTTTAATTATTTCTTCTGTCAATGCATATCACCCACCTCGCTATTTTTCGAGTGTAGCCTTTTGATTTGTTAAGTTTTCCCACCTCTTTATTATTACATCACAATATTTTGGATCTAGTTCCATCATATAGCAAGTTCTTTGTGTTTGTTCTGCAGCTATTAATGTTGATCCGCTTCCTCCAAATAAATCTAATATTAAGTCATTTTCTTTACTCGAGTTCTTTATAAGATATACTAATAAATCAATAGGCTTCATCGTTGGATGTTCTGCATTTCTTGTTGGTTTGTCAAATTCTAATACAGTGCTTTGGTTTCTGCTATCAATGAAATAATGTGCTGCTCCTTCTTTCCACCCATATAAAATAGGTTCATGTCTCCATTGATAATCTTGTCTACCCATAACAAATGTATTCTTAACCCATACTAAGCATTGAGCCAATTTAAATCCAACAGCTTTAAATGCGTTTCTAAAATTTAAGCCTTCCGTATCTGCATGAAATACATATATACTACCGCCATATTTTGTTTTTTCAAACATATTTCTAAATGAGTCAATCAAGAAATTATAAAATTCTGTTTCACTCATATTATCATTCTCTATTTTTAATGCATCCTCTGTTTTCCCTTCATAGTCTACATTATAAGGTGGATCTGTTAGAATTAAATCTGCTTGCTTATTGTTTACTAATTTATCAACATTTTCTTTTATAGTACTATCTCCGCACATAAGCCTATGCTTACCTAATATCCAAATATCTCCTGGCTTTGAAATTGGTTCTTCTATTTCTTGTAAGGCTTCATCTAAATCAAAGTCATCTTCTTTTGAACCTGTAATATCTTTTAGAATATTATCTACTTCATCAAAACTAAAACCTGTAATATCCATATCTACATCCGCTTCTTTTAGTTCTGCAAGCAATTCTTCTAGTTTGTCATTGTCCCATTCGCCTGTTATTTTATTTAAAGCAATATTTAATGCTTTTTCCTTGCTTTTATCAAGGTCGACAATATTGCATTCTATTTCTTTATAACCCAGCTCTTGTAATACTTTTAATCTTTGATGTCCACCAATAACAGTCATATCTGAATTAACTATTATTGGAGCAACATATCCAAACTCAACAAGGCTTTTTTTGATTTTTTGGTATTCCTCGTCTTCTGGCTTTAAATCCTTTCTTGGATTGTATTCTGCTGGTTTTAGTTTTTCGATTTCTATTTTTTGTATATTCATCTCCATACTCCTTAAAACAACTTGCTTCATATCTGCAAGTTTTACATTCTCTTAACATACATTTACCCAGGTTCATAAGCTCCCTCTTTTTCTTTTGGTTGCGGACATAGGATTCGAACCTCGTCTAGGAGTTATGAGCCCCTCGTGCTTCCATTGCACCATCTCCGCAATATAAAAAAATAGTCACCGACTTTTATGTCGGCGACCTTATTACAAAGGAGAATCAAATGCGATTCAAAGGTATTACACTAATCTCAATTATAATTATAACAGATTATTTTTTGCCATTCTACAGACAAAATATGTAAATTTTTAAGACAAAATTAAGACATTTTGTTTTTGTTGTATTCTTTTTGCATAATTTTTATTGATCTATCAATAGTTTTTTGGATTGCTCCATATCCTCTGTCTTTTTTTGTTGCTATTTCCTCAATGCTCATCATTTGATAATACCTCATATCAATAATATCCTGGTTATATTTCTTTAATGTTTTAACTAATCCATCAACTATTTTTAATTTTGTTTCAGTCTTTTTTATATATCTTTTCTTTTTATCTATTTTATCTTGCTTCTCTGCAATGTAATTTTCTATATTTGAGGATGTAAAACCTTTTGCTTTTGGCATTCCATCTAGTTTTGAACTTTTACAGTCTAATACTTCATTCTCTAATTCTTGTATTTCTCCTTCAGTTATTGTTATACTTGCTTTAAGAGAATTGTAATTTTCCAATACTTCCTGCACTTTCATCTTTTGCACCCCCTAAATTTTAAATATAGCAATAGTTAATAAAATACTAATAACTATTTCTAAAAAGTAAATAATTTCATATTTTAATTCTAACTTTTTATCTTTATCAGGTAACGCTTGTAATATCTTTCCTATTGTATAAAATATTAGAAAAAATATAAATATTGCTTTAATTACAG
>JAFTFU010000217.1 GCA_017458285.1 Clostridia bacterium
ATATCACTCATAGGTAAAAGAATTAATTTATTTTCTTCAATTAAACGCAAAACCGCTTCTTGTCCACCTAATTTACTAGATAGCATATTACCAATTTGAGCATCTAATAATTTTTCGTTTTTATCTCCTGGATAGTAACCAAGTTTAGCTGCGTTACGAGTAGCTACAGTATTACAAAAAACAATTATTTTATCTATGCGATTATGTTCTAATAAATAAAATAAATACCCAAGAGCTAGGTGAGATTTTCCTGCTCCAGAAGGACCGCGCAACATAGTAATTTGATTGTTTAATAAGCTATCTGCGGCCATTGCTTGAAAAATATCATCTTTATAAGGTTTAATATTTCCAAACCAATCACTTTCAAAAGTTTTATATTTAAGTGGTCTAAATTCAGATCCAGTCCAACATAAAGTATCTACTCTATCTCCACGACAATCCCAAATATTAACATATTCATTTATTTGAATATTTGGTAAATTTAGATGACCTTCATAAAGTAAGGCTAATTCTTCATCTGATAAGTCTATATCTTTATAGCCTGTATAATTATCCGGTTTTATAATAATACTTTTTACTTCTATAGGTAAAAACGCTGAAGCTAGTTGCTTCATTGCCAAGTCATTAGTATAAAAAATTATTTTATCTTCAGAATTTTCAGTTAATATTCGTTTATCTAATGCATAAAGTATAGATGCAATAATTTTTCCATCATTGTTTAATTCTAAATATGCAAAATTATTAGAAATATTATCTGTATAAATTAAACATATATATTCATTAATATGTTCATCTAAGAGATGAAGAAGTGTACGAGCTGTATGTTTTATTCTAACATCTTTATTTTGTGATACTTTAATTTTTTCTAATTCTTGCAATGTAATAGAACTAATTACTGTTATAGATTCATTACTCTATTGAAATAAATCTTCATTTAATAATAATAAGCTACTTGTATCATAAAAATTAAAAATCATCTTCTTCATCATCCTCTTCTTCATTTGGAATTATAAATCCAATTTGATTTACAGGTTCTTCACCTAATTCATTTTTTATTTTCTCTAATTGATTAGTGTCTTTCTAAATAGTTAATACCATTGGACTTTTTTTTAATTCAAGGTATTGTAATAATAAATTTATTATTCCATCGCCTAATGGCACTATCCATTGAGTAAATATAACACCTAAAATAAAAGCTATTAAAAGTTTAATAGGCAATCACCCCTTTAAATAATCCTATATATTTATAAAAAAATATTTAAAGATATTTAATCTATATTGTCCTTATTGCGGTTTGCGCGAATACGTTTATAAAACTTATCTTTATTATTTATATATTGTTTTAATTCTTCTTGTTCATTTTTTAAAGCATCTTTCATTATATCTAATTCATTTTGTATTTGTTGACGTTGATGCTCTAGCATATTTTCCATATAGCCATGCGAATTATATTTTTTACTTTTATTTACTGAATAATATAATTGATTAAGCGCAGCTAATTTATGTTTTAATTCATTGCGACGATATTGAAATAGTTTAATAATAGCTCTACTTGAAGCTATTTTAATACCAGTTAATTCATTTTGCATATCTTTATCTTCTGGAGCGCAATGTGCAATGCCTGTGAAATACTAGCCTTCATATTCAATAATATATGTAGATACTCCAGAGTCGTTATCATATAAATAATTATGTTCCATAATAAAAATTCCTTTTTCTTTTAATTATACTAAAAGAAAAAGGAAAAGGCAAGTTTAAATTAAAATTTGACACTAGAAAAAATTTTTTTTATAATTAATATGTAAATTTTTTAGAGGTATATTTATGTGTAATATTCTTTAATGGGATAAAGAATAAAAATTAATAAAGGAAGTAAATAAATGATATTTCATGATTGTACACAATGTACGAATGAATGTCGGTTGCAAGCATTTGAAGCTGTCAGAGATGAATATTCATCTATTGACAGCTTCAAGTATAATCCGCAAATTCATTCTAAACCAAAAAGTATTTTATTAGGATTAACTAATAAGTGTAATTTAAATTGTAACTATTGTTTTGTACATTAGAATCCTTTAGATATGACTTTTGATGTAGCAGATAAAGGAATTTAGTGGGTATTATCTAATTGTCAAGAAGATGAAAAGCCAACTGTTGGATTTTTTGGAGGAGAGCCTTTATTAAAATTTAATGATATAATTGTTCCTATTGTATAGAAATATAAAAATAAAGTTAATTTCTCTATTACTACTAATGGGATTCTATTAAATGAAGATATTATTGATTTTCTTCATGATTATGAAATTTATCCTTTATTATCTTTTGATGGAGTTCCAGAAGTATAGAATAAACAACGCTCTAATTCATTTAATCAAGTATTGAAAAATATTCCTTATCTTTTATTACGTTTTCCTGAAATAACTATGCGGGCTACAGTTACAAAAGAATCTATTCCTTATTTATATGATACTGTATTAATGGCAGATGAATTAGGATTTAAACATATTTTCTTTTGTGAAAATGCTTATGAAGATTGGGATAAAGAGATTGAAAAAGAGTTAGAAGAATAGTTTAAAAAAATAGGCTTATTTATTTATAAAAGATTAAGAAATAAAGAATCTGTTTTAAAAATTGATCCTTTTAATCGTATTTTTGAAAGTATTGATAAAGGATAGCATAATGAATTATATTTTGATAATAGAATAATACGATGTGGGTTAGGAACTACTTCCTGCGCAATTACTCCAGAAGGAAATATAATTCCTTGTCAAGAAAAAATTTCTAATATAACGCATATAATTGGAAATATTTATACAGGCATTGATTATAAAAAACATAAAGAATTTTTAATAGATTACTTTAATAAAGTAAATAATTTATCTTGTGATAAAGGGTGTTCGGATAAAAATAAATTAATTTGTTTATCTCATTTATGCCCTTCTCGTTTAGAAGATTTAAATTATTAGTTTTCTACAGCTTCGTGCGCTTTTTCTCGTATGGCAACAAAAATTTGTTTAAGGCTATTCTTTTTATGTAGTTATAGCATAGAACCTAATATTAGAGAATATTGGGGAGGTGGATTAAATTGAATCCGCGTTTACGACCTACAAAAGTAAGAAGTATTATTTTTACTGAAGCTTGTCCTTTAGATTGTTTATATTGTAATTTTAAGCAAAGTAATAATTTTGGTACTAGTAAAGGTTTAACAAAAGAGCAATTATTTCATTTAGTAGAAACTTTTGATAAATTAGATGATGTAAATACTATAGATACAAGGATATTATTTTCGGGCGGCGAACCCTTGTTGCGTTGGCCATGGATAAAAGAAATTATAGAAAAATATTAGACAAGATTTTCTTATTCTTTTAATACTTCTGGATATTTATTTACAGAAGAAATGTTGGAATTTTTATCTCATTATTAGGTAGATTTTACTTTATCTATAGATGGTAATGAAGCGCTAACTAATTATCTGCGACCAGTAGTAAACAACCCTTATAAAGTAGGATATATGAAAGCTTTGAAAAAGATAGTTCCCACTTTTTTATATTATTTTCCTACTACTCCATTTAGATTAATTGTTAATGCAAGATATGTTGATTTATTATATCAAATATATCAATTTGCTAATGAATTAGGCTTCCCATATTTTACTTTTTTAATAGATTTTGGTCATAGAGATTTTGATAAACCTAATGAAAAACCTAAAAAAAATTATTTAAAGTGGGAAGAAAAACATACTGAAATTTTAGAAGAGCAATTAATGTTAATTGTTAATAACATTTTAAGTTCTTATAAGCAAGGAATTAAAAGAACACAAGTTTTAGAATTTAATTAGATTCTTAAATATTTATTTAATGAAATTAAATTTACTCCAGAAAATATTCATTGTTAGTTATTTAATAAAAGAAGTTTAACTACTTTATATAATAATGATTTAGAAGGATATTGTCTTAAACGAGAATTTCCTGATATTGAAAAATTAAAAATTGCTGTAATGGATGAATATAATTCTTTAAATCATACTTGTTATTTAGATGAAAAATGTCCTATGTTTGATTATTGTTGTATTCATTGTTGTATTCAAAGTGGTTATTATAAATCAAAACGATTTTTTGATTTTGATACTATTGAATGTTTAGTAATGAAAAGTTGTTATAAAGCTATTTTAAAATTATTATCTGTTGGAAATGATGAATGTAAAGATGTTTTTTTATATCAATAGTACATACTTGATATGATAGAACAAGGGGGTGCTTAAAATGTCTATTCCTAATTCACCTTCTTGCGATAGTTGTTATAATGGAGAAAGTTGTTCAGATAGAAATAGCGGCGGATGTTCTGGGTGTAATGTTTGTGATTATAGCTGTTAGACAATTTGTGAAGTTGGTTATTAGTCAATAAAAAATCATCCAAATGTTGGAGATTTTCCTTGGAAAGAAGTTAAACCAAAGATAGATTTTATAAAAGATGTTATTACAGCAGTTAATTGGAATTCTTTAATAAAAAAGCTAGAAGAAGCTGAAAAAGTAGGAGAAAAATCTTCTCAAGGTAGTAAAGGTTCTGCAACTTAGGTATAGCCTAATGGAGTTTTTTATGCTAATAATTATAATGAAATTTAGCAAAAATTAAGTGGTTTTGAAGATGCTGCTTTTGATCCTGTAGTAAAAAATGATTTAATTACAGCTGCACGAATTAATGCTATTAGAAATGCTTATTTAAATGCTAAATTTAAAAACAGTGTATGCGATGTATGTAATAGTGGAGAAAACTCTTGTAGTTGTAATTGCGCTTGTTCTTGTGATTGTGCGTGTGATTGCCCTTGCCCGTGTTCTTGTGATTGTAGCTGTGACTGTAACTGTAGTTGTAATTGTAGCTGTGGGCCTTCCTGTGGAGATAATTCCTAATTAAAATTTTGAAAAGCGATTTTGGTTTTGGATTGCGGATGTACTGACCCTGGCCGGCCGCAGCAGATATTTTTTTCGCATGCATGTGTGTGAGCCCCTTATATACGTTATGTATATAGGGGGCTTTAATTTGACTCTTTTTTTTTTTTTTGTTACTATAAAAGAAAAAAGGAGTTGAAAATATGGCGACAGCATTTTTAGGTTTACCAACTGTTACAACTGGTACTTTAATTAAAGCATCTGATTGGAATAGTATGGTAAATAAAATAGATGCGGCTATAAAGAAAATTATGGTTGTTGAACATTTACATGAATTTGGAATTATAGAAA
>JAFTFU010000028.1 GCA_017458285.1 Clostridia bacterium
TCTTAGATTGACAAATTGACAAAAAAACGCTGAAATGATATAATATGATGTGTATATATGTAATAGGAGATCATAAAAAATGTATTCCAGTGATGAAATAAAAAAATTCAGAGAAAAGGAATTTAGTAGAAGAGAAGAAAATTTAAAAAATTCAGTACCACAAAAGCTCAAATATACTGAAAATCATAAAGAACAATTACATATTACATATGTAATGACATGGACAGGAGTATGTGGTGGAAGTAAAATAATATTAGAACATGCAAATAGATTAACGAAAAAAGGTCATAAAATTACTTTAATATCACATGATAAAAAACCTGATTGGTATAAATTAGAATCAAATATAGAATTCATAGAAGTACCTTGGGAAAATGTATTATGTAAAAGTATTCCTAAATGTGACATAATAGTTGCAACATACTGGCGAGAAATTTATGAATGTATAGAACAAAAAATTGCACCTGTTATATATTTTGAACAAGGAGATTACCATTTATTTGATTTAGACAATGTTGATAAAAGAACTTTTGAATATATAAAAAAGCAATTTGAAACAGTAAAATTTGTATATACTATATCAAATTTTGCAAAAGAAAAAATAAAAGAAATATATAATAAAGATTCAATAGTAATACCAAATGCTATAGATAAAGATATATTT
Source organism: Clostridia bacterium (assembly GCA_017458285.1). Lineage (GTDB taxonomy): Bacteria > Bacillota > Clostridia > TANB77 > CAG-508 > CAG-269. Next base: position 665 of record JAFTFU010000028.1, read on the forward strand.
TATAGTAAAGACAAGAAAGAAAAAAACGAAGATGTAAATATTGCTTTAATAGGTTCTGAAAATGCTGAATTTAAACGAATCGGAAATATTATTAAAGCTTTAAAATTTTTGCAAAATGATGGATATAAAATAGATATAAATTGGATTACACCTGATAATCCAAAAGAAAAAAATATAAAAGCAATTGTAAATCCACCTCAAAAAGTAATAGCAGATACGTTAAGAAAATCTGATATATATATATGTGCGTCAATGTTTGAAGCTTTCTGCTTACCGGTATTAGAGGCAATGACTTGTGGTACAGCCGTAATTACAACAAATAACGGAGGAAATATGGATTTTATTAAGGATAATGAAAATGCGTTGTTAATAGAAAAAGATAATATTCAAGACATATGCGACAAAACCAAAATTCTTATAGAGAATATTGAACTTAGAAATAAGTTGGCTGAAAATGCAATAAAAACATCACAGAGATATTCTTGGGAAAAAACTTTAGACAATATAGAAAAATATTATAGAGATGTTGCAAAATATGAAGTGATATGAAAGGAATGAAAATGAAAAAAGTATTAATATTTGGAGCAGTAAAACATGTTATAGAAAAAGCTAAGGAATTAGGATATGAAACAATAGTTGTTGATCAAAATCCAAATTTAAAAACAATTGAATTAGCAGATAAATTTAAATGTATACCATTTGAAAATTTTGAAGAGAGCTCGAAATTTGCAAAAGAAGAAAAAGTTGACGGAATTGTTAATGCAACTGAATTTGCTGTTTTAGTTTCAAGTTATGTTGCAAATAATATGAATTTACCAAGTATAAGATATGAAACAGCATGTATTGCAAAGAATAAATATGAAATAAGAAGAAAAATGCAAAAAGAAGGAATTGTTAATGTTCCTCAATTTTTTGAGGTTGAAACAATTGAACAATTAAATGAAATAAAAAATCAAATAAAATTTCCTGTTATTTTAAAACCTTGTTCAGGACTTGGAAGTTTAAATGTTTATAGAGTAGAAGATTTAAAAACATTAGAGGAAAAAATATATGAAGTTATACACGCATCTTTTAATAATAAGGCTTTAATTGAAACATTTATATCAGGACAAGAATATGGTGTAGAAGCCTTTGTTTATAAAGATGAGATTCATATATTGGCAATTATGAAAAAGAATATGACTGAGTTACCATATCGTTCAGAATTGGGGCATATAATTCCTTCAGGATTACCTATTGAAATTGAAAATAAAATAGCACAAAATATAAGAAGATTAATAAAAGCATTAGGAATAGATTGTGGAGCTGTTAATTTTGATCTTATATTATCAGAAGAAAATGATGTGTATGTTGTAGATGTTGGAGCAAGAATGGGAGGAAATGCTATTACTTCACACATTATTCCTTTGAGTAAAGGAATAGATCACGTTGGAAATGTAATAAAATACGCAATGAATGATGATACAATTAATTTAGAGGCTAGAGATAATAAATGTATTGTTACTAGAATACTAGATTTAGATGAAGGAACTATAAAAGAATTACCTGACTTTTCAAAATATTTAGATAATGAAGTTGTAGAGATATTCTTTGAGAAATCAGTAGGTGATAAAATTGAAAAATATGTATCAGATGCTCAAAGGTGTGGACTTATAATATTAAAAGGCGATGATGTTGAAAAGCTAAAAGAAAAATCAATCCAAATTAGAAATCAAATTAACGATGATATAATTAGAGAAAAATAGAGTATTAGTTAATTTAGCAGTGTTTTGGATTAGTAAAGATATTTAAGGGGGGAAAATAATGAAACCATTGAATATTGCAATAGGGTTAGTAACGGGAAGGGCAAATGTATGTAATATTATAAATGCATATTGTACTTACGTAAAAAAACAAATGCAAAGTTTTTATAAATATTCTAATATTGTTTTTTACATATTGTATGACTTAGATTATCAAGATGCTAAAAAAGAAGATTTTTATAATATAAATCCAGAATTATTTAATGAACCATATGTTGAAATAAAATATATAACTCCAGAAGATATAGTAGAGCTTAAGGAAAAAATGATGAAAAAATATAAATTAACAAAAGAAAATGTTGATCTTATTATAGGAAATGGACATGCAAGAGGAAGAAACACAATAATGTATTCTGCGTATTGCGATAATATGGATTATTTGCTTTTTTGGGATGATGACGAATATCCAGTTGCATGTATAAAAAATGAGGATGGCTCTATTAGTTGGAAAATGCAAGACAATGTTGTGAAACATATTGAAACAATGATAGAATATAATGCTGATGTTACAATAGGATATCATTGTGGGTATATTTCTCCAATACCTTATATGAATATTGAAAATGAAGAAAATGAACAAACTATAAATGATTTCATAAAAGCAATTAGTAACGAATTTGTTACATGGGAAAAAATAAAAGAAGTATATGAGAAAAATAATGGGGTTACATTTGCTACAGATGAAATATTAAATAGCGAGCCATATGAAATAACTGGTGAAAAAAAATTCGTGGCAGGATCAACCTTGTGCATTAATTTAAATCATATTGATAAGATACCAGCGTTCTATAATCCTTTAAAAGCGAGAGGAGAGGATACATTTTTCTCATTAAATTTAGATAAAGCAAAAGTTATGAAAGTTCCAGTATATCATTTTCATGATGGGTTTTTAAAATATGTACAAATAATGAAAAATAATTTTCCAAATAAACTTAGATTGATTAGCTATTCGGAAGATACAGTTGAAAAAAGATTTTATAAAGCTTGTTTAGGCTGGATAAAGTATAAGCCATTATTAATTTATTTAATGGAGAAAAATGAGTATAGAATTATAATGAATGATGTATATGAAAGATTAAATAATAGTATACCAAAAATAAATTTATTATATCTAAATTATAATTTCAATGATTTAATAAATGCATTGAAAGAATATGATGAAAATGTTGTGAAAGATTATAATACTTTTTTAGAAGTAAATAATATTTGGAATGAACTAAAAATGAAATTTTATTAAAATATTAGCTAAATAAAAACCTCGGAAGAAATAAAACTTCTGAGGCTTTTTGTATATAAATAATTATCTCTTGCTGAATTGTGGAGCTTTTCTTGCTTTTTTAAGACCGTATTTTTTACGTTCTTTCATTCTTGAATCTCTTGTTAAGAATCCATTAGATTTCAAAGCAGGTCTGTAAGCTTCTGTGTTAGCTTCATTTAAAGCTCTAGCGATACCATGACGAATAGCACCAGCTTGACCTGAGAAACCTCCTCCACGAACTGTACAAAGAACATCATATTTATCTAAAGTATTTGTAACAGTTAAAGGTTGTTTTACGATAACTTTTAAAGTTTCTTCTCCGAAAACTTCATCTAAATCTTTACCGTTTATAGATATTTTTCCAGTTCCTTCTACTAATCTAACTCTAGCAATTGAACTTTTTCTTCTACCTGTACCATAAAATACATCTTTTTTCTCTGCCATTATTATTATTCCTCCTTAATTAATTAAAAATTCCAAACTTCAGGTTGTTGAGCTTGATTTTCATGTTCGCTTCCAGCATAAACTCTTAATTTTGTAAGACTTTTTCTTCCTAAAGAGTTGTGTGGTAACATACCTTTTACTGCTAACATCATAGCTTTTTCAGGATTTTTTGAAAGCATGTCTTTTGCAGAAATTTCTTTCATTCCTCCAATGTATCCAGAATGATGTCTGTATATTTTTTGATTAATTTTGTTTCCTGTTAAAATTACATCTTTGCAATTGATTATTATAACATGATCACCTGTATCTAAATTAGGTGTAAATGTTGGTTTATGTTTTCCTCTTAATAATTTTGCAGCTTCTGTAGCAACTCTACCTAAAGGTTTATTTGCTGCATCTATTATATACCATTTTCTTTCGATTTCACTTTTTTTAACACTATATGTAGTATTATTCATGGTAATACGAACCTCCTATTTTTTAATTTATTTATATGTTAAATCAAAAACCACCGGGGAGAAGTTTTATAATTTATACATATTTTCATATAATACTGAATAATTTTATTACAAAAAGGGAAATTTGTCAATAAATTTTAGAAAACTTATTAGATTTTTTTACAAAAAATGTTACTACATAGCGATTGGGGTTAAACCTGACTGAGCTTTTATATTGAGTAGTAACAAAAAAGGAGTTATATTTTTAATGAAAGAAAATAGAACAACAAAAAAAGAAAGTTTTATGCAAGGCGTTTTTACATTAATGTTTTCACAAGTATTAATAAAAATTTTAGGATTAGTGTACACACTATATTTAACCAACAGAGAAGGATTTGGAGATAAAGGAAATGCGGTATATGCAAGTGGATATCAGATATATGCACTACTACTTACAATTTCATCAATAGGAGTTCCAAATGCAATTTCAAAATTAATATCTGAAAGAGTAGCGGTAGGAAATCATAGAGGAGCAGATAAAGTTTTTAAAATTGCTTTTGTAACGTTTGCATTTGTAGGATTTATTGGGACAGTGCTTCTTTTTTGCGGTGCAAAAATTATTGCACAAAAATGGCTTCAAATTCCAGATGCGGAAATGACACTTGTTGCATTGTCTCCAGCAATATTTTTTGTTTCAATATCGTCTGTTATGAGAGGATATTTTAATGGGAGAAAAACTTTAAAGGCAACTGCTAAAGCACAAATTATTGAGCAAGTGTTCAAAACAATGTTTACCATAATAATAGTAGAAATCATTGCAATTTTGACCAATACATCAACAAAATTAATGGCAGCAGGAGCAAATATTGCAACAACAATTGCAACTTTTACAAGTTTTGCGTATCTTTTTTTGTATTACAAATTAAAAAGATCTGAAATTAAAGGAGAAATTAGCCAAACTATAAATTATAGAAAAGAAAGTGTTTTTAAGATTGTAAAGAATGTACTTATGGTATCAATTCCAATGACGATAAGTTCTGTATTATCATCAATTAATAAAAATATTGATGCATTTACAGTAAAAAGAATTTTATCTACATATATGACAGAGGAAATGGCTATTCAAAAATATGGCATGTTGAGCGGAAAAGTAGAAACATTAATTAATTTACCACTTTCTATAAATATTGCATTTGCTACTGCCCTAGTTCCAGCAATTGCAGCAGCAAGAGCTCAAAATGATATGGAATCTGCTACAAAAAGAACATCATTTTCGCTACTTATCTCAATGTTAATTGGTCTTCCGTGCACAGTTGGAATGTGTATATTTTCTCAAAATATATTAAATCTTTTATATCCAAATGCAAATGAAGGTGGAGGATTGCTAAAAATTGCAGCAATTTCAATTATTTTTTCAATTTTAAGTCAAACAATCAACGGAGCGTTGCAAGGATTTGGAAAAGTAATGGTTCCTGCAATGGCACTTAGTGTAGGAGTTGTGGTTAAATTTATTTTGAATATTACATTATTAAAAATTCCAGAAATAAATGTTTATGGCGCAGCTTTTGCTTCAGCTATTTGTTATGCAATTGCTTTTGTTATTACGTTTATTATTTTAAAGAAAAATGTAAAATTAAATTTAAAAGTTACGAATTTTATTATTAAACCTATTATAGCAACTACTGTAATGGGAGTTTGCTCTTATTCTATTTTTTTATATTTAAAAAGTATAATAATAGAAAAAGTGGCAATATTAATATCAATTGTTATAGCCACAATAATTTACGGAATTATGGTTATTTTACTTAAAATTTTAACTAAAGAAGAGATGAAAATGTTACCATATGGGGTAAAAATATACAAAATTTTAGAAAAAGTTGGAATTTATTAGAAAAAAAGAGGGGAATTTATTGAATTGTGGCGAATAAAAATAATTAGTAGTGTAGATACTGCGAAAAAAATTGTGGTAAATACATAAATTCAAAACTTATAGGAGGTAGTAAAAATGAACAAAGCTGAATTAGTAGCAGCAATAGCTGAAAAAACAGGAGAAACAAAAAAAGTTGCTGAAGCATCAGTAAACGCTTTCGTAGAAGCTATAACAGAAGCTTTAACAAAGGGAGATAAAGTTCAATTAGTTGGATTTGGATCTTTCGAAGTTAGAAAAAGAGCAGCTAGAAAAGGAAGAAACCCACAAACTAAAGAAGAAATAAAAATACCTGCATCTAAAGCTCCAGTATTCAAAGCTGGTAAAGCATTAAAAGATTTAGTTAATAAAAAATAAGAATATAATATAAAATTTAAAATAAAAAGAAGTTACAATCAGAACCAATAGTTCCCGTAACTTCTTTTTTAATAAAGAATTGAATAAATTTTGTTTTTTATACATGATGGAGGCAAAAGTTGAAAAAGTAATATGAAAGTTATTTTTCAACAATATTTGTGCCACTTGAAAGGGATGAGAATAAAAGTGAAAGATTTATCAAATGAAAATATAATTTATATAAATAAAAATGGTATCCAGTATCTACAATTTAGAAAATTGCTAGAATATAAAGATATTTTGTCTCATGCATACGGATGTGGAAATGATGTAAATTATAGAACAGTAAGCCACACAAGAGAATTATCTGAAGAAGAGAAGAGGCAAGCAATTCAAAATTACGAAAATTTGTGCAATCAAATTGGTGCAGACAGTAAAAAGTTGATAAGGTCAAAACAACGTCACACCGATAGAATACTTTTGGTGGATAATTTAAATGAGGCAAGCAACGAAAATGAGCCTTTTGATGGCTCAATTACAAATAAACCTGAGATAGTTTTAGGTACTACAAATGCAGATTGTATATTAATGATACTTTTTGATCCTGTAAAAAAAGTTTTAGCAAATGTACATTCAGGGTGGAGAGGAACACTTCAAAGAATTTCTGTTAAAGCTGTAAATAAAATGAAGGAAGAGTTTAACTCTAATCCCCAAGATATAATTTGTTGTATGGCACCAAGTATTAGAAAATGTCATTTTGAAGTTGAAAAAGATGTTGCGGAATTATTTGAAAAAGAATTTCAAGAATTACCTTATGATGAATTTATTAAAAAGCAAGAAGATAAAGAAAAATGGAATATAGATACTATTTTAATTAATAGAAGAATTTTGCTGAATCAAGGTCTAAAACTTGAAAATATTATTGATTCGGGAATTTGTAGTTGTTGCAATTGTCATAGCTTACATTCGTTTAGAGTTGAAAGAGAAAAATATGGACTAAATGCTTTAGTTGCAAAATTAAATTAAAATAATATTCAAAAAGGTATAGTTAGTTTGGCAAAATAGAAACATTAAAAACTAAAAAAAATAACATTTTGTATCAGATAGCTCAAAAAAATGTGCCACTGAGACAAAATGTTGTTTTTGAAAAATTAACATTTTATCTCAGTTAAAAAATTAATTGGTGCTAAAGTTTTTTTGTTAAAATAATATTTTATTCAATTCTTCAAAATTATTTATAACAGTATAAGTTTTAGAATCATGCTCAAGTTCCTTGCAAGAAAAGTCTTTATAATCAGGAGAAAATAAAATTGCATGTAGTCCAGAATTTAAAGCACCCGTAATGTCAGATCTTAAAGAATCACCAATCATCATACATTCAGAGGCGGAACAATTCATTTTATTTAAGATATTTTTAAAAGATTTTTTAAAAGGTTTTGCTCCGTAATACTCAGGAGTAAAAACATCTTTAAAATATTTAGAAAATCCAACTTTTTCAAGTCTAGAAATCTGAGCATCTTTAAACCAATTTGAAAATACATATAAAGTGTATTTGTTACTTAATTTTTCTAAAATTTCTTTGCTTATTAATGGTTTGTTTGACCAATTATTAACAATAGTTTTGTTAAGTTCGTCAATTAAAGAAACTGAATAATTTTTATTTAAATTTTTGTTTATAAAGTCAATTAATTCATCTTTAGAATAGAAGATATTTTCATTTGTTTTAGTGGATTCGTACATATCTATAGTAGAGTAAATATCACTATAATCATTTTCGTCATAATTTAAATTAGATAAGGCTTTTTTATATTCTAAAATATCTTCATCTACGTCTTTAATTAAAGTATTATCTAAGTCAAATATAATATTTTTTATTTCCATAAATTCTAATCCATCCTTTCCTATTTGAAGCAAACCCCAAATAGATTCAAAATCTAATTTTTAGCCTATAAAAAAGATTTACAACACACAATCCTCAAGTAAAGCAATTTTTGTGGATTTTTGCGTGTTAATTTCAGCAAGAGTGCCAATTGGAATAACAGTTTTTTTATCAATATGACCAAAATTGTTTGATTTTATAATAGGAAAATCAGCAGTACCTAAAATATCAAGTACAATTTTTTCAAGAGAAAAATTAGTTGGATGTTCATAATTTCCTATCCATAAACCTGATATTTTCTCAAAAACTTCATTTTGTTTCATATAATATAAAATTGAACTAATAACAGTAGGAGTAGTTTCAAAACCTAACTCTTCTATAAAAAGTATTTTATTTGTAAAGTCTAAAGAGTATTTTCCACAAATCATTTTTGACAATATACTTAAGTTTCCACCAATAAGTTTACCTTGGGCAATTCCGGAATTTATTGTGAAATATTCATCCGAAGGTATTCCCAATGTTAGATCTTTATTTATAAATCGTTTAACACTTTCTTTAAATGAATAATCTGTTTCCCAACTAGTTAGTGATTTGAAAGTTGGCCCACTAAAGGTTACTAAACCTGTTTTTTCGGTTATCATATTTGTTACATAAGTTGAGTCGCTAAATCCGCACAATATTTTAGGATTATTTTTTATGATATCATAATCTAAATATTCAAACACAGTATTTGAGTTTTCTCCACCTTTTACACAAAAAATTGCTTTTACATCTTTGTCTGCAAACATATTATTTAAATCTTCTGCTTTTTCAGTTGCACTTGCAGTAAAACCCCATGTTTTGGAATATGCATTTTTCCCTATTTTTATGTTATATCCTAAATCTTCAAACAATTTACTTGATGCTTGTATGTAAGTATAATCTTTTTCTTCTATTGCATCTGAAGGCGCAACTACACCGATTGTGTCTCCTGGTTGCAATGCTTTTGGTATTACCATAGTATCAACCCTTTCTTTTTTTGATATACATATGATAACATAATTTGAAATATTTTCAAGAGAAAAATACAAGGATATAACATAAAAATATGTTATACTAAGGAGTAAAAACAAAAATCATAATATAAAAATAAAAAAAGTACATAATAAAAATATAAAAGAATTTTTTATAAATCTTGATATTAAAATTACTTTATGATAATATAATGGTGGCAAAGAAAAACACAAAAAATTCAGCTAAAAAGAAAAAGCCAAGAAAGGAATGAAAACAATGAAATTTAAAGAATGGGAAGGATTTAACGAAGGAGACTGGACAGGAGAAATCAATGTAAGAGACTTTATTCAAAGAAATTACACACCATATGAAGGAAACAGCGAATTTTTAGCAGGACCAACAGAAAAAACAAAAAAATTATGGGATGAAGTATTAGAATTATACAAAAAAGAAAAAGAATCAGAAGGTTCAGTACTAGACATAGATACAAAAACAGTATCAATGATAGATGCATATGAAGCAGGATACATTGACAAAGACCTAGAAGAAATAGTAGGATTACAAACAGATGCACCTTTAAAAAGAGCAATAATGCCATTCGGAGGAATAAAAATAGTAGAAAAATCATGTGAAGCATATGGAAGAGAAGTAGACCCAGAAGTAGACAAGTTATTTAATGGCGGAATAAGAAAAACACATAATGATGGAGTATTCAGTGTATACACACCAGACATTAGAGCTGCAAGAAGTTCACACCTAATAACAGGATTACCAGACGGATATGGAAGAGGAAGAATAATTGGAGACTACAGAAGAGTAGCACTATACGGTGTAGACTATCTAATTCAAGAAAAACAACAAGAATTAGATGTATTAAACGTTGATTGCTTTACAGAAGAAGTTATCAGAGAAAGAGAAGAAATCTTTGAACAAATTAAAGCATTAAAAGCATTAAAAAGCATGGCAAGCAAATATGGATATGATATATCAATGCCAGCTAAAAATTCAAAAGAAGCTGTACAATGGTTATACTTTGGATACTTAGGAGCAATAAAAGATCAAAATGGAGCTGCAATGAGTATAGGAAGAACATCAACATTCTTAGATATCTATTTTGAAAGAGATTTAAAAAATGGAAGCATAACAGAAGAACAAGTTCAAGAATTAATGGATCATTTTGTTATGAAATTAAGATTAGTAAGATTCTTACGTACACCAGAATATAATGAATTATTTAGTGGAGATCCAGTATGGGTAACAGAAAGTATTGGTGGTATGGGAACAGATGGAAGAACTTTAGTAACTAAAAACTCATTCAGAGTACTACACACATTAGTAAACTTAGGACCTGCTCCAGAACCAAACTTAACTGTATTATGGTCAACAAGATTACCACGTGGATTCAAAGAATTTGCAACAGATATATCAATAAAAACATCATCAATCCAATATGAAAATGATGATTTAATGAGAATTACTTTAGGAGATGACTATGGAATAGCATGTTGTGTATCTCCAATGAAAATAGGAAAACAAATGCAATTCTTTGGAGCAAGAGCAAACTTAGCAAAAACATTATTATATGCAATAAATGGTGGTAAAGATGAAAACAGTGGAAAACAAGTAGCTCCAATATTTGAACCAATAAATTCAGAATATTTAAATTATGATGAAGTTATGACAAAATTTGACCAAATGATGGACTACGTAGCAAAAATTTATATAAAAGCTTTAAATGCAATTCACTATATGCATGATAAATATTCATATGAAGCATTAGAAATGGCTTTACATGATAGAGAAATAATTCGTACAATGGCTTGTGGAATTGCAGGACTTTCAGTAGTTGCAGATTCTTTATCAGCAATAAAATTTGCAAAAGTTAAAGTAATTAGAAATGAAAATGGATTAGCAGTAGATTATCAAGTAGAAGGAGACTATCCAAAATACGGAAATGATGATGACAGAGTAGACCAAATAGCAGTTGAAATAGTTAAGAAATTTATGAACAAATTAAGAAGATATCAAACATACAGAAATGCAAAACACACATTATCAATTTTAACAATAACATCGAACGTTGTATACGGAAAAGCAACAGGAAATACACCTGACGGAAGAAGATCAGGAGCACCATTTGGACCAGGAGCAAACCCATTACATGGAAGAGATACAGAAGGTTCACTTGCTGTATTAAATACAATTGCAAAATTACCATTTGCAGAAGCAGAAGATGGAATTTCATACACATTTGCTATAACACCTGGAACATTAGGAAAAGAACCACAAGAAAGAATAAACAACATGGTAAGTATGTTAGACGGATATTTTGCAAAAACAGGACATCATATAAATGTTAATGTATTTGATAGAAGCTTATTAGAAGATGCAATGGAACATCCAGAAAAATATCCACAACTTACAATTCGTGTTTCTGGATATGCTGTTAAATTTGCAAGTTTAACTAGAGAACAACAATTAGATGTAATAAATAGAACAATACATGAAAGAATATAGAATATGGAAGAACAAAAAAAACTAGAATATTATGCAAAAGTGCATTCATATGAAACATTTGGAACGGTTGATGGACCAGGAATAAGATTTATAATATTTTTGCAAGGATGTCATCTTCAATGTAAATATTGCCACAACAGAGATACATGGGACATTAATGGAGGAGAGTATAAAACTATTGACGAAATAATAGATAAAGTTTTAAGATATAAAACATATATAGATTCATCAAATGGAGGTGTCACGGTAACTGGAGGAGAACCATTACTACAAGTTAAATTCGTAAAAGAATTGTTTAAAAAACTAAAAAAACTTGGAATTCACACTTGTATTGATACTTCCGGAATGGTGGAAATTACAGATGATGTAAAAGAAACTTTGAAGTATACAGATTTGGTTTTATTAGATATAAAACACATTGATGATGAAAAATGTAAATGGCTAACTGGTCTTTCAAATAAAAAGGAATTAAATTTCGCAAGATATCTAAGCGATAATAATATAAAAATGTGGATTAGACAAGTAATAGTACCAGGTATTACTGACGACGAAGCGGATATTAATAAATTAAGTGAGTTTATTAAATCTTTAAAAACTGTTGAAAGAGTCGACTTTTTACCTTATCACGGTATGGGAAAATATAAATGGGAAAAACTTGGAAAGGAATATGAACTTGATGGAATACCCGATGCCACAGGCGAGGATATTCAAAGAGTAAAAAGAATTTTTGAAAAATAAAACCAAAATATATAGTATGAATAAAAAACACATTTTATACCAATATAGTTTATTTAGGGCTAAATTGAGATAAAATGTGTTTTTTTAAATTAACTTATTTTACATCCATATTTTTACCAAAACGTTTAATCTTCTTAGTAGTAGTCTTTTCAAATTCCTCATCACGGACAATAAAGCTTTTAATATGTTTGTAATTAGGAAGTTTGCTATTAACACTCTGAACAACATCAGACATAATTTTTTTAATTTCTTCTTTAGTAGGAACACGGCCTTTAAGTTCCTCAGTAATAGCTTCAATATTAGGGAAGATTTGAGCATTAATATAAGTTTCGTCATCATCATCTTTATGAATTCCAGAAACTAAAACTTCAGAAATTAGAGGACTATCATTTAAATAATATTCAACTTCTTCTGGATAAATATTTTTACCATTTTTAGTAACAATAACACTTTTGCATCTGCCTGTAATATATAAATAACCATTATCATCAATTTTTCCTAAATCACCTGTATGAAACCAACCATCTATAATTACTTTGTTAGTTTCTTCTAGATTATTATAATAACCAAGCATTACATTTGGACCTTTAACAATAATTTCTCCAACACCTTCGTAATTGGGTGAATCAATTTTATACTCAACATTTGGAATTGGAAGTCCGCAAGAATCACTTTTAGAAAAATAATCAGTGTTACCAGCAACTAGAGGAGAGCATTCAGTTAATCCATATCCTTGCAATGTATGCAAACCTATAGATTCGAAATCGTCGATAATAGTAGGGTTCATTGCAGCAGCACCAACTATAAATACACGAAGTCTACCACCTAAAGAATTTTTTACTTTGGATTTTACAGTAGCCTTAACGAAAAATGGTAAGTCATAAAAAGGATTTTCGTTTTCTTTTTTATATTTGTCTGGAAGACCAGTATTAATATTTTTTATAATTTTTTTATACATATTTTCTAAAAGCAAAGGTACACAAAGAATTACAGATGGACGATACTCATTAATATTTGAAACTATATATCTTAGCCCATCACAAAATGCAATACTTGCACCACCGTATAGTGGTAGTAAAAAACCAATTGTACATTCATAAGTATGATGAATAGGTAGGATAGATAAAAATAAATCGCTACGCCTAACCTTTACAATACCATAAATGGACAAAATATTTGAGCAAATATTTCTTTGTGATAAGCAAACTCCTTTTGCATTTCCTGTAGTTCCGGATGTGAAAAGTAAAATTTTCATTTCATCAGGATTTACCTCAATATTTTCAAAAGAAGTATCTCCGTTTTGCAAAAGAGAATAACCTTGTTTTAAAAGATCTTCAAAATCATCAAATTTTTCATCCTTAGAAAAACTAATAAAAGTTGTTTTTGAATTATTTATTTTGGTTTTTAAATCATATATTTTTTCTAAAATTTTTAAATCACCTAAAATGGTTTCAGCTTCAGATATGTTCATAAAATTAATAATATCATCTGAATGTAATTCTTTATCAATTGGAACAACAACACCAACAATTGAAGCGGCTAAATAAGAAATAGCCCATTCATAGCTATTTTTTCCAACTACGCAAATCTTCTTATTTACAAATCCCTTAGAGATTAATAATGTACCTAAGGCAGAAACATCGTTATTTAGTTGCTCATATGTTACATTATAAATTTCTTTTTTAGAATTTTTTAGTTTAAAAGCAGTTCTTGCTTTATAAATAGAACAAGAGCGAGATAAAAGCTCTTTAAAATTAGAAATCTCATCAGTTTTATGATATTTTTTCTTTAATTGTTCATATACAGGTAAATTACTCATTATTTCAAATCCTTTCTCTTAAGTTTGCCAAACATAGTTATCAAGCAATTGTGTAAATTTGTTAAAATTCAAAATGATAGTTTTTATATTTATTAAAAAATAATTAAATTTGTTTTAAAAATCTAAAGTTTGTATTTAATTGTTTTTGATAAGAACCATCATAGATTGATTTATCATCATCTTTTAAAGGAATATCAAAAAATAGATTACATTTAAAAGTTTCATCTAAATTATTAGTTATAAAAATATCAAAATTAATCTTACAATTCAAGCTACTTAGAGGAATATTACATTGCTTTAAAAGAGAACCACTATATTCAATAGAGTTTTCGCTTTCTGGCAATGTGTATTCTTCTATGATATTTTGATTCACATATGCAAGTGTAATAGGGTTTGCACAATTATTGTATAAAACAGGAGTAGAGTAATCAACTTCATCTGAAGAAGTTACAGCAAATTCAACAGACTCCTGTAATAGATTTTCTTGTGAAAAAACTCCAGATGCAAAATTGTTTAAATTTTGATAATATAAATTATATTTTCCAACAGATGGAGCAACTGTAAAAGTGATATTTTTTATTGAAACATTTTTCAAAGTGTTTTTTGGAGTGTATTCTTGATCATTTTCATTGTTTTCTATAAATATGGCAATATCAGTATATTGGTATAAATCAGAAATTGTAATACTTGAATTTTCATTTATTTTTGATTTAGCGTTACAGTTACTAAAAAATACTATTTTTTGTATAGAAAATATATCGTTTTCGCCATTTACTAATGAAATTAAATTATTCATATTATTATTTGCTAAAACTCTATAATAAATATTGCTTAATAAAAATATTAAAAGTAATGCAAATATTAAAAATGTAAAATAAAATATTATTTTTTTCTTTTTCATATCGAACTCCTTTATATCTATATAAATATATTACAAACTTTAAGTTAAATCAAGACAAATCTTTAAAAAACTATTAATTTTTAATATTTTAGTGTCATTAATCAGCCTTTAAGTACTTAGTCCTGTTTAACCGCGATACTTATAATAAAAATAATTTGATACGCCCCTGTTCCGGTACCACCAAATTATTTTTATCATAAGTATCGCTGACGCGGACCTTGGAATTGTACACTGATTTTTAATATAATATAACACATTTGATATGCAAAAATAGTTGAAAAAAGTAAAATGTATGGTATAATTATTAAGGATTTAAAGAAGAAAGGAAGAGGTTTCAAATGAAAAAAGAAAACAAAGAAAGAAAAAAGGAAAAAATTAGCATAATAGGAATAATTACAAAAATACTAGCCGCACTATTATTAATAATGATGTTAGGAGGAGCATGCTACAGCTTTATATATTTGCTATTTAATAATTAGCAAAAAGGAAAGGAGGAAGTGTTAGCAAAAAAGCTAACATATCTAACGAAATGATAAGAAACATAGGAGAAATATTAAATAATTTTTTTGAACAAAATATACTAACATATATCCAAACATTGCAAGCATATCCAGTAAAACTAATAAGTGTAATATTAGATTTAGCAATTGTAATATTTTTAGCATATCATTTGGTAAAAATTGCAAAAGGGTCAAGAGCATGGCAATTAATAAAAGGAATAGCATTTTTAATAATTGCAAAAGGTTTAAGTGCAGTACTTAATTTAACAATTGTAAATTATATTTTATCAGAAGTAATGAATTGGGGAGTTATATTATTAATAATAATTTTCCAACCAGAAATAAGAAGAGCGTTAGAACAATTGGGAACAAATAAATTTACTAAATTTTTTGGGATAGACAATAAAGACATTATAACAAGAACTAAAGAAGATATTTATAAAATTGTTATAGCCGTAACGGAACTTGCCAAAAACAGTACAGGAGCATTGATAGTTTTAGAAAGAGAAATTAAAATAAATGATATAATTTCGACTGGAATAAAAATAGATTCAGACATTTCTCCTCAACTATTAGTTAATATATTTGTACCAAATACTCCTTTACATGATGGAGCAGTTGTAATTAGCAATAATAAAATTGCAGCAGCTGCATGTATGTTGCCGTTGGCATCTGATGCAGATATAGCAAAAGAGTTAGGAACAAGACATAGAGCAGCAATTGGAATATCTAAAGAATCTGATAGTATTGTAATTGTTGTGTCAGAAGAGACAGGAAAAATATCAGTTGCAAAAGATGGAACATTAATTGCAGATGTTAAAGAAGAGGCTTTAAAAAAGATTTTGATAACAAATATAATAAACAAAATGTATAATGCGCAAAATAATAGAAATAGAATACCTTTTGAAAAGATTAAAAATAAATTAAAAAAAGAAAAAGGTGTGAATGAAAATAAGATAGAGGAAAATAAATGAGAAATATAAAACTAGTAATTGAATACGACGGAAAAGACTTTAACGGTTGGCAAAAACA
>JAFTFU010000029.1 GCA_017458285.1 Clostridia bacterium
ATATTATCTAACGCAAAAAATAAATTAGAACAAAAAAAATATACACCAAAAGTGGTTGCTGAATTAAAGAGTAACTTAGCCCCTCTTGCCAGAAATCTTTCCTTATCAAAGGATGTTGTTTCTTTTTATACAAGACTTTCTCAAGAATTTATTGACCGTGGTCAACGGGGGATGTGGATTTTTCCTACGAGATAAGATATAAAGTCGATTACAAAAAAAGTCACAATTTAAAGTAGAAAAGCACATCAATATGATGTGCTTTTTAGCTTATTTTAATTAATTGTTCTATATATTTACTTTCTTGAAAATTGGAGTTTCCCCAAGGTTTCTATTTTAATGTATTATACCTCAGAAGTTTTATATATACTTAAATGTCTTTTTTGTTTTGTGTTATATCCTTTGCTTTCATTTTATCTAGTTCTTTTTTGATTTTCTTCTTTCTAGTTTGTTTTCCTCCATCATAGATAAAAGCCAAGATTAGAGGGCCGAAGAATGGCATTATTATATCCTTAAAATTAAAACCTAAAGCTCCTTGTGATAAGAAAAAGAGTACAAATCCTATAAACGTTAAAGGAAGAACCATTCCTAAATATTTGTTACCGATATACCCACAGAAAGTTTGAAAAGCTATAATTGCAACTACTAATAAAAGTTCTAATAAATTACCCATTGATACTATCCTCATATTCTCTTATGATTTCTTTAGCAGAATCCAAAGACACTTTTTCATCAATTACCATCTGCATTAGTTTAACTTTGAAAGAATCTTGATTATAATTTTTCAATTTAATTTTTTCAATAATTTTGTCAACTCTTATTCTTACAGTAGGGTAGCTCACCTCATAGTCTTTTGCTAACTGTTTAAGTGAGCCAGATGCAAGAATGAACCTTTTTAAAAATTCTTGCTCTTCCTCTTCTAAGTCTAAAAACCAATCCATATGTTCTCCTTTTTGTTCCAACCTAAATATTGTTAAATATATTTTAATATTATTAAAGTTAAAAGTAAACAATTATATAATATTTTAATTAATAATTGAAATAGTTCACAACATTGAGGTATAGAATGCTAAATAAAAATACTTACATCAACTATTATGCTTTACAAACTAGTGTTTTATGTTATAATACTAATATGCAATGCAAGATAGTTAAGAAGAGGAGTAAAACTTGTCACAAACAGATATTTCTAGTCAAATGCTTAAAGGAATTCTACAAGGCTGTTTGTTAATTTTAATTAATCAACGACCATATTATGGCTATGCGATCAGTCAGGAACTTTCAAAGTATGGGTTTGCTGATATTCCTAAAGGAACAATTTATCCATTGCTAACCAGTATGGAAAAAAAAGGACTAATCCTTGGTAAAGTTGAACCATCTAAAGAAGGGCCACAACGTAAATATTACTATATAACAGATACTGGTAAACAAGCACGAAAAGTATTTCTCGCTAAATGGAATATACTCTCACTTAGTGTCAATGATTTAATTAATGAAAAAAGGAGTGATTTATGAACAGTGATAAGTTAATTAATGAAAATAATCAACTACGGGAAAATTTAAACTCAGAAAACAAACGATACTATGAAGATTTGTTAGTCTATATTCGTAGTAAATCAACGTTCAACAGATAAAAAGATGTGGAACAACTTTTGTTAGACATGTTGCATGACTTAATCGATGCTCAAAGTAATGGAGAATCTGCCGAGTTCTATTTTGGTAGAGACCCAAAGTCTTTGGCAGATGAAATCCTTAAAACATTACCTAAACATTTTTTTGATATTTTTAAGATAGCTTGTTATATCGTGATTGGTTATGTTCTTTTCTTTACTATTCCCTATATGGTGTCTCCTTCATCGAAATTAGATCTTGGTAATTTAATAATATTTGGAATACTTGGTTTTATATTTTCAATTACAGCTTTATGGATAATAGGAAAAGAAACATATCAAACAAATAAAATAAAAAAATACACTAGTTATGCTTTTGGTATTGTAATTTTTGTTAGCCTAATCATCGGGAGTATTTTTTTTAAAACACCACTTTCTTTTAGGATACCAGGTTGGTGGGGAATTGGTATTATCTTAATCTTATTAGTTATCACAACAATAATATTCATAATTGAGCGTAAACGAATGCCATTTCTGATTACTATTTATGTCTTAATTATAATTGATGCGATACTTGGAATTGGTAGTCGAATTCCGATCCTCGATGATTTACTAACACAACCAATATCAAAATCAACGGCATTATGGGTTATAATAATTGGCGGACCTATTGTTGCAATTGTATGTGGGGTCGGAACTTACTACTATATCATGAGAAATGAAGATTAAAGTTGAAACAAAAAAACAGATTGTTTTAAAATGTAAATCTGTTTTTGTTTGAGCTGATTTTATCACACCAATTCTGTGTTCAGAAAATGGTCATTTAATGAACACCTAGATTAGTGTAGATATTTATCTCTTTAACTGATAATTTTGTGTTCATTATCTCGTACTATAATCTATGTTCATTAACAAA
>JAFTFU010000030.1 GCA_017458285.1 Clostridia bacterium
AATATAATATTTGTAACTGTAGAAGACCCTGAAAACAAAATGGAAAATATAAAGATAAAATACCAGATATAAAAAATATAAACCTAATAAAAGAAAATGAAGATAAAACAAAGCAATATTCTATTGAAGCAGAAAAAGATGTTGATTTAAGAAAAACAATCTTTTCAAATTTTGCTAAAGAAAATATAACAATATTTGAAATGAAAAAAGCAGATACTTCATTAGAAGATGCGTTTATGAAATTAATTGAAGGGGGAGAAAAATAGATGAATGCGATTATAAAAAAAGAATTAAAAAGTTACTTTTTATCCCCAATAGGATATGTTGTTGTAGGAATATTTTTATTATGTTTTAGCGTATTTGCAGTTCTAACAGTATTTCAAGCAGGAACTGTAGACCTTGGAGGAATTTATTACTATACAGCATTATATGGCTTGATTATTATTGCTCCAATATTAACAATGAGAATGTTTGCGGAAGAAAGAAAGTCTGGAACAGAACAATTATTACTTACATCTCCTGTTGGAATTTTTAGAATAGTAATGGCAAAATTTTTAGCGGCATTAATAGTAGTAGTAATTACACTTGTATTATCACTTATGTTTTTCGTAATAACAAGCTTTTTTGGAAAACCAAATATAATGGCAGTAATAGCTGCAATAATAGGATTTATATTAATGAGTATGGCAACAATATCAGTTGGAATGTTGGCATCAAGTTTAACAGAAAATCAAATAATAGCAGGAGTTTTAACAATAGCATTTTTAATAATATCATTATTTGCAGGTTCAATAAATTCTATATTTTCAGGATTTATATTAATTGATTATTACACAAAATTTGCACAAGGAATAATATCTCTTGAAAATGTAATATCCTTAATTTTATTTACATTTGTATTTTTGAGTTTAACAATTATTGTTATGCAAAGAAGAAAATTAGTAAAATAATGGAGTTGAAAAGCACAATTCTCATCAAACTAGATTTGTGCCATAAGAAAGGAATGGAAAAAAGTGAAAGATGTAAAGCAAAAAGAAAAAAAGGGAGTATTTAAAAGCTTTTTAGAGCTATTAAATAAAAGATGGTTACAAAAAAGTATTACAACTTTAATTTTAATATTGATAATATTCATAATTTACATGGTAGTTACAATATTGCTAGATAAATATACACTTCCAGAATTTGATTTAACAGAACAAAAAATATATTCATTATCAGATGAAACAAAAACAAAAATAAGCAAAATAAATAAACCTGTAAAAATCACTTTAATAAATTACGGAACTGATGAATATTACCAAAATAGAATTGACATAATAAAAAAATATACAACATTAAATAAATTAATAACAATGGAACAAATTGATGATTTGTCTAAAAGAACAGATTTAATGCAAAAATATTCATTAGAAACAACTGATATGCTTATGATAGTAGAATCAGAAGGTCAAGAAAAGCTATTATCAGAATATGATTTATATACATATGATTTTTCAACTTATGAACAAGTTGATTTAACAGAAGAAGCATTAACAAATGCAATAATAAATATAACAGCAGATAAAAAGCCTGTAATATATTTCATGAGCAATCATGTAATGTATGATATGCAAAGTTTTTATAGCTTAGCAAATCAATTACAAAATGATGCAAATGAAATAAAAAGTGTTGATTTATTAATACAAGGTTCTGTTCCAGAAGATTGCGATTGTTTAGTTATAACAACACTAAGTACTGATATTACTGAAACAGAAAGAGATAGAATAATTGATTATATAAATAAAGGCGGAAAATTATTATTCTTATGTGGAACTAATTTTACAGACACAAAGCTTGACAATTTCCAAAGCGTACTTGCACAATATGGTGTATCTTTAGGAAATGGAATAGTACTTGAAGGAAGTTTAGATAATATGTTAGCAGAAACTCCAAATGCAATTGTTGAAGATTTCCAAAACAATAGCATTGCTAACAAAATAAATACAGGATTAAAAGCATGTTTATTTAATGCAACAAATATTACCATTGACGAACAAAAAATGGAAGAACTTGGAGTAGAACATGAAGAATTAATGTATACTTCAGAAAAAGCTTTTATAAGAACAAATTTGAGTATAAATCAACTTAGTAGAACTTCAAGCGATAGCGAAGAAGGCTCACAAATAGTAGCATTAAGTGCAACTAAAACAATTGATGAAAATACAAAATCTAAAATGATAATCTATGCAAACGACTTATTTGCAACAGATATGGCAGTTGCTGTTGAAGGTACACAATATTCAGCAGTAGGATTTTACAGTAATTTAGACATTGTTGCAAATTCTATAGAATATTTAAACGAGAGAGACAATAATATTATAATCAGAAAAAATTTAGATGCAGTATCATATACAGTAACTGCAAAACAAAATTATATTATAATGGCAATTATATTTGCTGTTCCAGTAATAATTATTATAATAGGAATTGTAGTATGGCAAATTAGAAGAAGAAAAAGATAAATAGTAATAAAATAAAAAAATTCTCATAAAATAAAAATGAGAATTTTTTTATGTAATGGGAGAAACGTTAATTGAGTAAAACTAAGAAGAATTTTAATAATGTTATTGAATTGGTATTAGTAATAATTGGCTCTCTTATAGGAGCAGGATTTGCGTCTGGACAGGAAATTTATATATTTTTTTATAAATCAGGAAAAATAGGTTTTGTAGGAATTATTTTGTCAATTAGTATAATAAGCTATGTTATTTTTAAAGTTTTAAAACTTGTAGCAGAAAAAAATATTGATGACTATCAAAAGTTTTTAATGGTAATTTCTAAAAATGAAAATAGTAAGTTTATAAAAATAATGAACATTATTATAAATATATTGCTTCTAATTTCCTTTTTTGTTATGATTGCTGGATTTGGAGCGTATTTTGAACAGGAATACAATATAAATAGTGTGATAGGAAGTGGAGTATTAGCTATAATTTGTTTTTTAGTTTTAATAAATGATATAGAGGGTGTAATAAAAATAAGTAAATATATAGTGCCTATACTTATTTTTATTATTATGTTTATTGGAATTTTAACTATAACAAATTTTGAGATAAATAAAATAAATATAAAAAGCAATTTTTTTACAGGAGTGCTAAACCCAGTTTTATATGCAAGTTACAATTTAATAATGGTAATACCGGTACTAATTACATTAAAAAATAAGACGGAAAAAAGAGAAGCGAAAATTGCAATTTTTACAGGAATGGTGCTATTTTTATTAGCAATTAGTATAATGCTCCTTTTAGTAAATACAAATTTAAATATCTCAAATACAGAAATGCCAGCCGTGTATATAGTTAGTAAGCAATTTTCTGAACTTAAAAATATCTATGGAATTATAATTTTGGGAGCAATTTTTACTACAGCTATTTCTCTTGGAATTAGTTTCTTAAATAATACAACTAAAGCTAAGAATTATCCACAGATTGCGAGCATTATGTGCATAACTAGTGTGCTATTTTCCAAAATTGGATTTTCGAATCTGATAAATTTTTTATACCCTATTTTTGGAATAGTTGGATTGTTACAAATTTTTTTAATACTAAAAACAAAAGTAAAATTTTAAACTTTTGTCTCAATATAGCCACTCGTGGCTATATTGGTAGAAAATGTATATAAAAAATTAATATATTCTCTTAGTCTATCTTAAAATAAAAAAGAAAAGACAGAATTTGCTAAAAAATGTGAAATATATATTGAAAAAATAATAAAAAACTGATATAAATATATCAAATAAAATTTAAATTAAAAATTAAAAATAAAAAAGAAAAGAGAAACAAATGAAAGAATTTTTTACAACAGAAAAGCAACTACGATTGAATATAAAAAAAACAGTATTTTTAATAATGGTTTTACTAATAGTTTTAATAGTAGGAATAATAATACTTGTATACGTTTTAAATGAAAACTTCAGAGAATGGGCAGATACAAAAATTCTATTTAAAGAAATTGAGCAAGGAAAAACTGTTAGTATCGAGATTCAAGGAGAAAATATACAAGCTACGGCATTTGATCAATACATAGTGGTTTTGCAAGAAAAAACATTAAAATTTTATAATAATTTAGGAGTAAATGTTGGAAATATATCAGTTGATATAAATAATGCTATGTTTAAAACAGCAGGAAAATATCTTGTGGTTGCAGAAAAAAATGGAAATAAAGTATATGTAATAACAGGAAAAACTATTTATTGGGAGACAGAAACTGACGGAGAAATAACACAAATTGAAGTAAATGATAGCGGTTATATTGGAATAGTCACATCAGATATAAGTTATAAAAATATTGTATATTTGTTTAGCAACAATGGAAGTCAATTATTAAAAACATATTTAGCAAATACAAAAGTTATAAGCATAAGCATATCGAAAAATAATCAATATTTAGCAATTGCAGAAATAGATATGTCAGGAGTAATAATACAATCAAACATAAAAATAGTTTCAGTTGAAAAAGCCAAAAGTAATCCACAAGATTCAATAATAACTACTTTTAAAGCTGATGTTGGCAAATTAATTGTAAATATACAATATCAAAATAAAGATAGATTAATTTGCATGTATAATGATACAATAGATATGTTAGAAGAGGGAAAAAGTACTACACTTGTTGATTTGCAACAAAATAAAATTACATATTCAAGCATAGAATTAAATAATGCATTAACATATATTGAAGAAAAACCAACAGGTGAGCACACATCAAATTCATATGTATGGATTTTAAATCCAGCACATAAAACAACAAAAAAATATGTAGCCGAAAAGGTTGCTAAAGAGATATATTCTTATGAAAATGTTATTGGTTTAAACTTTGGTGGAGAGCTTTACGTTATAAATAAAAATGGTTGGCTTATTAAGAAATACATTGCAAATCAAGAAATAAATTCGGTTATTATGTCTAACAAAATTGTTGGAATTGTATATAGAGATAAAATCGAAATTATGGACATTTAAAAAACAATAGAGACAAAAGTTAAATTATAAAAAATATATATTTTGTATCAGTTAAAAGATAAAAACAATTGGGACAAAATGTTAAAGTAAAAAAAAGACACATTTTGTACCAGAGAAGCAAAAGAAGTGCGTCACTGAGACCAAATGTTAAAATTTAAAAAAATATATATCGTCCAGTTAAAAGAAAGGAATTGAGAATATGGGAATAATAATAGATTTAATAATTATAGCAATAATAATTTCAAGTACAATTTTAGGGTATAAGAAAGGATTAGTAAAGGTAGCGGTTAAGCTTTTTGCAGTAATAATTGCAATTATCGTAACACTGATTTTATATAAGCCAGTATCTAATTTAATAATAAAAAACACGGAGATTGATGAAAACATACAAAAAGTAATAATAGAAAATGGAAAGACTGAAAAACAAGAACAAAATGATGAAGAAAAAGCATCATTTATGACATATATAGAAAAATATGTGCAAGACTCAGTAACAGATGCTAAAAATGAGGCGGTTGAATCTGTGGCGGTTGTAGTTTCAGAAAAATTAATTAACATCATGGTAATAGTAGGATTATTTATTCTAACAAGATTAGTTTTAATTTTACTTACACTTGTTTCAGATGTAATTACAAAAATGCCAATTATCAAGCAATTTAACAAAGCCGGAGGAATTGTATATGGATTGCTTAAAGGATTAATAATAGTTTACATTGTTCTTGCAGTAGCATTCTTTGCAATGTCAATATCTGCAAATCAAACATTAACAGATATTATCAACTCATCTATACTTACTAAAGCAATGTACTCAAATAATATTCTTTTAAATATTATTTTTTAAAAAATGGAGCATGAAAGATGTACTACACATATATGCTAAGATGTAAAGATAACTCAATATATACAGGAATAACAACGGACATAGAAAGGCGAATGAAAGAGCATTTTAGCCAAGTAAATAACTGTGCAAAATACACAAATACACATGGAGCACAAAAACTAGAATGTGTATGGGAGACTGAAAACAGAGTACTTGCTTCAAAGTTAGAATACAGAATAAAAAAGTTAACTAAAAAGCAAAAAGAAATTTTGATTGAAAATAAAGATTTAAAAGAATTTTTAGAAGATAAAATTGAAACTGATCTATATAAAATATACAAAAATTACCCTAAATACATTGTTTTTTAAACAAAAATAAAGTATAATAAATCCATCCTTTTCAAAGGAAATCTTTCGGAAAGGAGGCGGACAGATGAGCAGTTTCGACTTAATTTGGCGTTTGATTTTATTATTACTCGCAAAAGATAATAATGAATGTGATGACCCAAAAACTGAGGATTAGTAGCAAGAGCTAATCGAGGAGTGGTTCCCTAGCCACTCTTTTTTGTGCTTTAATTTAAAATAAAAAAAGTATGTGTCCCTAAACACATACACAGACATTAAACAGTTTCGACTACTATTTAAGTTAAATATAGTATACTATAATTTTTATTATATGTCAAATAGTTTTCAAAAATTCATATTTACTAAAAATAGTTTTCGAATTATTAGCGCAAAGCTCATGAATATTTAATTGTTTATAGGGTTTTTGTATTTGAATATATTATACAAGAATATAAATTAAAAAAATAAAAAAATTAAAAATTTTCAATAAAACTTCAAGGTTTCTAGAGTATATTATTAACAGAAACAGAGAAGAAGCTTAGAGAATGTATAAGAGAGAACACAAAATTACACAAGCAATAATAAAAAAGTTTCTGGAAAGGAATTCAAAATGGGAGATTTTTTTAGAAGAGTAGAGAAAAAGTATATAATTACAAAGCAGCAATACTTAAGATTAAAAGAAAAACTAGAAAAATACATGATAGAAGATGAACATGGAAAAAGCACAATATGTAATATATATTTTGACACAGAAAAATTTGATTTAATAAGACACTCCATAACAAAGCCTATATACAAAGATAAAATCAGATTAAGAAGTTATAATGTACCAAACCTTGAAAGTACAGTATTTCTTGAAGTAAAAAGAAAATATGATAGTGTTGTAAGTAAAAGAAGAATACAGATGACTTTAAAAGATTTTTACAATAATATAGATAATAAATTTGAAGAAATGGAGCAAACACAAATAACAAAAGAATTAAATTATTATTTCAAATATTACAATTTAAAGCCGACAATGTATTTATCATATTTTAGAAGAGCATATTATGATAAAGAAAATAGAGACTTTCGTGTAACTTTTGACAGTAATATTACAGCAAGACCATATGATTTGAAATTAGAAAAAGGAGTATATGGAGATCTAATCTTTGAAGAAAATAAATATATCATGGAAATAAAAACATTAGGAGCCATCCCAATGTGGCTTGTAAAATTATTAAATGAACTTAAGATTGCACCTTGCGGATTTTCAAAATATGGAGAAGCATATACACAGTTAATTTTAAATGCAAATTCGATTTCAGAATATGTAGTTTAGATAATTAAAACAATTTAAGAATTTATATAAAAAAATTAATAATTAAAAGGAGGAAATTAAAATGTTAGATAGTATTTTAACACAAACAACAGCAACAGTTGGATTGACGCAATGTTTGATATGTATATCAGTAGCAATTCTATTAGGAGGAATAATTAGTTTTACACACAAATTAACATCAAAAACAACACCCAATTTTCTACTAACACTAGCAGTATTACCAGTTTTGGTTCAAGTAGTAATTTTATTGATAAATGGAAATTTAGGAACAGCATTTGCAGTAGCAGGAGCATTTGGTTTAGTAAGATTTAGAAGCATGCCAGGAAATTCAAAAGAAATTCTAAGTGTATTTTGGGCAATGGCAGCAGGTTTAGGGCTTGGAATGGGATATGTAGTATATAGCATTATATTTTCAATAATTGTAGCAATACTAATGATAGTATTAAATAAAGTGTTATTGAAAAGTCAAGATATATCAGAAAGAAAATTAAAAATATTAATACCTGAAAATTTAGATTATGAAGAAATATTCAATGATATTTTTGAAAAATACACAAACAAAAACGAACTAAGAAAAGTAAAAACTTCAAATATGGGAAGCATGTATGAATTATCATACAATATAAGTCTAAAAAAGGATGCAAAAGTAAAAGAATTTATGGATGAAATTAGATGCAGAAATGGAAATCTATTAGTAATGGTTGAAAGACCAGAATTAAGTGAGGTGGAATTATAATGAAAGGTAAAAAAATTTATATTTTTTGTTCAATGCTAGTATTATTATTGATTTTGACCATTATTGGGTATTATATATGGCAAAACAGAAATGGAATTCAAAGTAGCTCACAAAAAACAAATATAAATATTGAATATAGCCAAGAAGAATTAACCGGAGAGTGGAAAGAATATAGTGCAAAAATCACTTTAAGCGATGAAAAAATTTCAGTTGAAGGAAGCGGTGTTACAAATAACGGAAATACAATAGTAATAAATTCAGCAGGAACATATTATATAACAGGAAGCATATCAGATGGAACAATTCAAATTAATGCTGGAAAAGAAGATGAAGTTCAACTTGTTTTAGACAATGCTTCAATTACAAGTAAAACAACAGCCCCTATAAATGGAATAAAAGCTAAGAAGTTAACTATAACCTTAGCAGATAATTCTGAAAACACTATAACAGATAGTAGTAATTATACAGAATTTACTGACGAAGAAAGTAAAGAGCCTGATGGAGCAATATTTACAAAAACAGATCTAGTAATTAATGGAAGCGGAAATCTTACAGTAAATGCAAACTATGAAGATGGAATTGTAAGCAAAGATGGACTAAAAATAATAAATTGTAATATTAATGTTAACTCACAAGATGATGCAATTAGAGGAAAAGATTATGTTGCAATAAATGGAGCAAATTTAAATATAACATCAAAAGAAGATGCAATAAAATCAAAAAACGACAGCGATGAAGAATTAGGATATATTGTAATTGATGATGCAAATATAACAATAAATGCAGGAGATGACGGAATACATGCAGAACATAAAATAGTGATAAACAGTGGAGAAATTAATATAAGCAAAAGTTATGAAGGAATAGAAAGTGAATATATAGAAATAAATGGAGGAACAATAAACGTAGTAGCTGAAGATGACGGAATAAATGTAGCAGGAGGAAACAATGGAACAACAGGAAGAATGGGAGAAAATAATTTTAGTCAAAATGATAGTTCTAACAGAAAACTTGTAATAAATGGAGGAAATATTACAGTTAATGCTACAGGAGATGGTTTAGACTCAAATGGCTCAATTTATATAAATGGAGGAACAATTTTAGTAATAGGACCTACATCAGGTGGAAATGGAGCATTAGACTATGATAAAGAATGCATAGTAACTGGTGGAGATATAATAATTTATGGATCAACAGGAATGTGGCAAAATCCTTCAAATACATCAACACAATATTCTTTAACATTCCAAGTTTCAGGTAAACAAGGAGACGAACTAAAATTAGTTGATGAAGATGGAAATGAAATTGCATCTGTAAAAACAGAAAAAACATATGGAGGAATTACATTTTCAAATTCAAAAATTCAAAACGGAAAAAAATATACATTGTATGTAAATGGCAACAGTACCTCAACCTTAGAAGTAAATAATATTGTAACTTCAGACATGGCTACAAACGGAATGGGTGGAATGAATGGCGGCAGAGGTATGGAAAACAGAAATACTATGAATGGTGAAAATCAAATGCAAGGAGAAAAACCTACAAATGGTGGAAAGCCGATGCAAGAAGAAAACACTAAAAATAGCGAAAATTCAAATCAAGGGGATGATTTTACAAGAGGAGAAAATCCAATAAGTGGAGATAAACAGATGAAAGGTAAAAATGGTTTTAATATGGAAGAAAAAATGAATAAAGACGGAAATATGAATAAGCAATAATGGCAAAATTAATATTGATAAATTAATGTAAATATGATATACTACTTATTATTAAGAACAGATGTGCTAAAAGAATGGAGGAAGCTAAATGAAAGAATTACCAAACAAAGTAAATGGCATAATAGAAACTTTTATAACAAAAGTTAATGAACTTCTTGGAGAAAGAGTAAAAAAGATTATATTGTATGGTTCCTATGCAAGAGGGGATTTTAGAACAAATTCTGATATAGATATAATGATACTCACAGACTTAACAGACAATGAAATAATAGAATATAGAGATAAAGTATCAGATATTGCGTTTGATATAGAATTTGACAATGAATTTGATATTATGTTATCACCATTAGTTAAAAATATAGATAAGTTCAATTATTGGCTAGAGGCTTTACCATTTTATATTAATATTCAAAAAGAAGGAGTTGTTTTAAGTGAGTCCAAAAATATCTAAAGAATTAGCAATACATAGATTAGAACAAGCAAAGGAAGATTTAACCGCAGGGAAATTATTATATAATTCAAATCTGTATAAATCTGCAAATAATAGGGCGTATTATTCAATTTTTCATAGTATTAAGGCAGTGTTAGCCTTAGAACCGATAGATTTTAAAAGACACAAAGATGTTTTAGCATATTTTAATAAGAACTATATTAATACAGAAATCTTTCCCAAAATGATGGGAAGAAAAATAATAAATTCAAGCAATATAAGAGAAGACAGCGATTATGATGATGAATTTGTAGTTGATGCAAATAAAACAAAAGAGCAACTTAGCACAGCAGAAGAATTGATACAATTAGTAGAAGAGTATTTGTCAAGCAATAAGAATTAAATAAATAAAAATTAGACTATTTCAAAAGCGAAATAGTCTAAAATTTTACTTGCAATAAAAATGTAATGAAAATGTAATATAAATGTAATAAAACCCTGAGCTTTTGAAAACCGTAGGGTTGAACAAAAAGAGTAAAAGCGAACATATTTATCAAAAGCAAAAAATATGTTACTATTTGAGAGGCTGCTGAAAAAGTAGCACAAAAAAATAGTGAATTGGAAAATAATTTTTCTAATTTGCTATTTTTTATGTTGTAAAATAAGAAAATATGATATAATTAGCATAGTTGAAAGGGTTGATATAACTATGTTAAAAGAAAA
>JAFTFU010000031.1 GCA_017458285.1 Clostridia bacterium
CAAATAATTATTATAATAATTAAAATTACTTGTAAAACATTCTAAGTTGAAGTATAATAAAAAAAACATTAGAAGGAGTAAGTATTATGCATTTTAATAGAAACGTTACTTATGAAAAAAATTATTACATTAATGATACCGGAAAAATAAAACATTATACAATACCTGTATATCGTAAATGTTCACCATTTGAATTAACGATATGTCTAATATTTAATATTTTATATATGTATTTGTATGTTTTTTGTTTTTATTATAAAAAACCTATTATAGACCCACTTGCAAATATAAAATCGCCTTTTTTAACTTTGCAATTTATAGGAATATTACTTTCTATTATTTTAACGTTATTAAATATATTGTTATGTAAAAACACCCAAAAATTAATAAAACTGCTCAGAATAAATGCACTAATATTTATTACATTTACTCTTTACGTTTTACTATATAAAATAAATTTAAATAAACTATATGAACAAAATAGCATATTGGCTTACAACTTATTTAACGCACAATCCTATTTGAATATATCTGTTCAATTATTAATTATAATTTACATGATACATAAATCATTTTCTTTATCTTCAATGGAAAGAAGAAAAAAAGAAGTTTCAAAACATGATGATATTTTATTTGGTACAAATTTAAGCTCAGCAAAATCGGGAAAGGATACTGATAAAAATGGAAAGATATAGACGTTTAAATACATTCTTAAAAGAAAAGTTTGGAGAAAGAACTTTAAAAATATGTATAGACGGTGGTTTTACCTGTCCTAATCGTGACGGAAAAATTTCAACTAAAGGTTGTATCTTTTGTAGCGAGCGTGGTTCAGGTGAGCATCTGTCTTCTACTACTGACATTTCCAAACAAGTACAAGATTATTTTAATAGTTATAAAGCTAATAGAGCTAATAAATTTATTGCATATTTTCAAAATTTTACAAACACTTACGATACTATAGATAATTTAAAGGCCAAATATGATGCTGCTTTAATAGATGATAGAATTGTTGCTCTCGCAATTGCAACTCGTCCAGATTGTTTAAACGAAAAAATAGTTGAGCTAATAAAAAGTTATTCTGATAAATATTACGTTTGGGTTGAATTAGGGCTTCAAACTTCTAATGATAAAACTGCAAAGCTAATCAATCGCGGTTATGAAAGTTCTAAATTTACAGAAGCAGTAAAACTTTTAAATAAATATAATATTGATGTTGTAACTCATATAATGGTAGGCCTTCCATACGAAGATGAACTTGACATTAAAAATACAGTAAGCTTTTTAAATCATCACAATATACAAGGTTTAAAAATTCACTCTACATATATTGTAGAAAATACTGGGCTGTCAAATTTATATAAAAAAGGGCTCTATACTCCAATATCTTTAGATTATTACTTAGAAAACACTCTTTATATTTTAACTCATATATCTCCAGATATTGTAATCCATAAACTTTCGGGTGATTGTCCGAAAGTTTTGTTAGTTGCCCCTGATTGGAATGCACATAAAAAATGGATTTTAAATGGTATTGATAAACTTTTGAAAGAGCGCAATTTATTTCAAGGTTGCAATTATGATAGTGAAAAATGATAAAGAAAAATACTTAAACAATATAAATAATATCATTATTAGGAAAATATTTAGCTAGCTCTTCTCTAAAAAATTTCTCCCCTTCTTGTCTAATGCTTTCTTTGTACCAATATTTTCCTCTTCCTCTTCCTGTCATAATTTCTTTATTATACAAATTAATGCTATCAGGAAAAGCTTCCTCATTAATCTTGGTATGAACATAGCTATAAGTCATAAAAATAACTTCAAAAAATAAATCCTTTTTAACTTTTTCTGATAATTCGTTTGATAATCTTTGAATAAGCTCTAAATATAATGGTTTCCAATTTTCCACAAAGATTACTGGAGCTATTAAAATTCCTACTTTATACCCCGCTTCTTTTAATTTATTAATTGCTTCAATTCTTCCCTTTAATCTTGAAGTTCCAAATTCAACATTATTTATAATTTCTTCTGGATTAACACTCATTCTAATAATTACTTTATTGTTATGTTCTAAATTTAATAAGCTATTTACCATATCAAACTTCGTTGGAAACGTTAAAAAGCCGTTTTTAGTATTTTTAAAATTTTCAATAGTCCAAACTAAATTATTTGTGATTGTATTTTCCAAAATCAAGTCACTATTACTTCCAATTTCAAAAGTTAATGTTTTTTCAGAATTTTCTGCAGTTCTAATTATTTTTTCTAGCATTTTTTCTCTGTTTACAAATAGTCTTAAATATGCACATTTATTATAATTACATACTAAATAGCAATACATACAAGCAGCTATACAACCTGATGATGTATATGGCACTAAAAAATCTGAAATTTTATGATTTGGAACAAATTTATGTGTTTTTCTAACACCAATTATTAAGTTTCCTTTCATATTTAAGAACTCTTTGTTTTCTTTTTTTCTCATTTCTTCTATTGCATTATGACTTTCAATTTCAACCTTTGGTACATCTTTATACTGCTCCATTAATTGCCTTCCTAATGCATAATTTTCTATATCTTTTTCAAAAAAAATAGACTTTGGTTTAAACATTTTTGTTCCTCTCTTTCAAAAATTTATTTGAAAATTGATTCTTAAATTTAGTTTAACCCAAATCTATCTTTTTATTAATTACGTTTTTTATTCGATTTTTGCTTACATCTTAAAGCATCTGTTACATTTGTATTTGCATTTATTTAACTTTCAACTTCAAAATATTCATTGATTTTTTCAATTAAATCTGCTTTAACTTCTTCAATACTCTTTCCTTCAATTTGTGCTCCAGCAAGAGTGATGTGACCTCCACCACCTAATTTTTCAAGTATTAATTGTACATTAATATCTCCTATTGAACGCCCGCTTATTACTACTTTATCGCCAATTTGTCCTAATACAAAAGATGCTGTAATATTTCCTATTGTTAAAAGCTCATCTGCTGATTTTGCACATATTAAATTTACTTCTTTATCCTGATTGTTATATATTGAAATGGCAATTGTATCTTTTATAACTTCTGAGTTTCTTACTACTTCTGCAATTTTATTATAACTTTTCAAATCGCTTTGGAACCATTTTTTGATTTTTATAATGTCTACTCCAAATTTTCTTAAATATGCTGCTGCTTCAAAAGTTCTTACACCTGTCTTAAATGTAAAGTTTTTTGTATCTACTATTATTCCTGCATATAATGCTTCCGCTTCTAGCATTTGTAAATCAACATCTACTTCAACATATTGTAAAAGCTCTGTTACAAGCTCTGCTGCTGAAGATGCATACACTTCATGGAATGTTAAAGTACTGTTGTCTATATAATCGGCACTTCTTCTATGATGATCTATTACTACAATTTTACTTGTTTGTTCCAATAACTCTGGCGCTTCAACATAATTTCTTTTATGCGTATCTACAACAACAATTAAAGTATTTTGAGTTACTTTGTCTCTAATATCATCTGCTGTAACAACTACATCTTTATATTCATCTTCCTTTAATAAGGTATCCATAAATACTTTAATTGCAGGTGTTTCTTTATTTGTAACTATATAAGCTTCTTTTTCAAGTGTTTTTCCTAATCTATATACTCCTAATGCTGCACCAATTGCGTCTATGTCAGGATTTGTATGCCCCATAATCATGATATTGTCTGATTCTTTTATTAATTTTTCAAGTGCGTTTGCTATTACTCTTGCTTTTACTTTTGTTCTTTTTTCTATTTCTTCAACCCTTCCGCCAAAGAACTGATATTTTCCTTCTTCTCTTATTGCGGCTTGGTCTCCTCCTCTTCCTAATATAACATCTAATGTTGCCATTGCTGATTTAAACTTTTCTTTATTTGTTTCTCCTTCTGTTGAAATGGCTATACTTAGTGTTAATTGATTCTTTTCTTTGTTTCCTAATTCTTTTATTGTATCTAATATACCAAATTTATTATCTTTAATTGCTTCTAGATATCGTTGCTCAAAAACATATACATATGTGTCTTTGTCTTCTTTGATTATTAACCCATTATATTCATTTGCCCATTCATAAATATTTTTTTCTATTTGTGCTATTATTTCGGGTCTTTTCTCATTTTCGATTCTTTGCATAGTTTCATCATAATTATCAACTGTTATAATTCCTACACATGTTCTTAAATTATTATTTTCGTTTTGTAATTTTATTTTTTCTGTTTCATCAAGAAAATATATAATTAGCATGTATTCATTGGCTTTCTTTCTACTGCTGTTTTTTGATTTTACAAATTCACCAAATATATTATAAGTGTTTTTTCCTATTTTCATTTGAGTCTTAACTTTTTTTATTTTTTTGTCTTGATTTGATTCAATTTGATCTTTAAATTCAATTATTAAATCACTTATATAATTATTTATATCTATATTTGCAAATTCTGATACAAATTTCGAACTTCTCCAAATAATATTCCCATCAGTTTCTAAAATAATTAATGGCAATGGTGAGTTTATTAATGAACTTTTTGCTGCTGAATCTACAGTCATCGTTAAATCTTGCAAATGCTCAGATATTTCATTTCTTCTAATGTTATTTGCAAAATATGTGTAAAACACTATTGCTAAATATATTATTAAAGATGGAATTATTAGTTTTACATTATTTATACATATAACAACTAATAAAATTAATATTATTACTAAATATACTTTTGTTCTCGATACTAATGTATCAAATACTTTTTTATTATTCGACATACCTATCTCCTTTTATCACATATATATTTTAATGTTTTTTCTTTATTTTGTCAAGTTTGTTAAAATTTATGTTACCTTTTATAATAAATATGGGAGGTATATTAATATGGGATTAAAAAAAGAAAGCGAAATAGGAAAATATGAAAGCCTTTGTTTTGGGGATATTATGTACAAATGGTTGGAAGAAAAGCAAAACTCAATAAAAACTTCTACATATTCAAATTATTTGTTTATAATCGAAAAATATTTGCATCCAAATTTTAGTAATTACAAATTAAAAGATTTGGTTTGCTTTAATTTTAATGATTTTATTAGAGAGCTTATGAAAACACTATCTTCTAAATTTATTAGAGATATTTTGTGCGTTTTAAAATCAGTTTTACATTTTGCTGAACAGGAATATAATTTAGACTTAAATATCAAAAGAATGTCAGTTCCAAAACTTAATTCTTCCACTCTTGCTATTTTTAGTAATAAAGAAAAACATAGGCTAGAAAGATATTGTATGAAGAACAACGAATTACGAACATTAGGAATTTTTATTTGTTTAAACACTGGCTTGCGTATTGGCGAAATTTGCGCATTAAAATGGAATAATGTTGATTTGGATAAGAAAGTTCTTTATGTGAAATCTACCCTTCAAAGAATTTATGATGAAAATTTGAACAAAACCAAAGTAATTATTGATGTTCCAAAAACTAGTCATTCTGTACGAGCTATTCCTATTTCAAAAAAATTGTATGAGATTTTATTGCCTTTAAAGAAACTTTATAAACCAGATGATTTTGTTTTGTCTGGTAGAAGCGATAAATTTATTGAGCCTAGAAATTTTCAATATAATTTTAAAATTACATTAAAAGCTTGTAATATTAAATCTTATAATTTTCACATTTTACGCCATACTTTTGCAACTGATTGCATTCAGGTTGGTATGGACGTTAAATCTTTGAGCGAACTTTTAGGTCACGCAAATGTAAACATTACTTTGAATAGATATGTTCACTCTTCATATAAGATTAAAAAGAAATATTTAGAAAGATTATAATTTAAGCATTTTGCCTTAGTTTATTTTTATATTTTAACTTAGGCAAAATGTGTATTTTTTCATTTTAACATTTTTTGTCAGTAACGCATTTTTTCTGCCTTCTTAGACAAAATGTGTTTTTTTCATTTTAACATTTTTTGTCAGTAACGCATTTTTTCTGTCGACTTAGACAAAATGTGTTTTTTTCATTTTAACATTTTTTGTCAGTAGCGCATTTTTTCTGTCAACTGAGACAAAATGTGTTTTTTTATTTTTAAAAAGTTTCTCTTGATTATTTTCTTGAATTTGATATAATAAGCAAAGCCTATTGTAAAGGCAAGAAAGGAATAAAAAAATGGACAAATTAATAAATCAACTTGCAGAAGAATTAAATATAAAATATTCTCAAGCAGAAAACACAATAAAATTAATCGATGAAGGAAATACAATACCTTTCATTGCACGTTACAGAAAAGAAGTAACAGGAGGATTAAGTGACGAAATCCTTAGAAATTTTAGTGAAAGATTAACATATTTAAGAAACTTAGAAAATAGAAAAAATGAAGTAATAAAATCAATTGACGAACAAGGAAAACTTACAGATGAGCTATTGCAAAATATAGCAATTTGTAAGACTCTTTCAGAAGTTGAAGATTTATATAGACCATTCAAGCAAAAGAAAAAAACAAGAGCAACTGTTGCAAAATCCAAAGGATTAGAGCCTTTATCAACTATAATTTTAGGTCAAAACGAAAATATAGACATTAATGAAATTGCAAAAGAATTTATATCAGAAGAAAAAGGCGTAAATTCTGAAAACGAAGCAATTGCAGGAGCTTTAGATATAATTGCAGAACAAATTTCAGATGAAGCAAAATATAGAAAATATATTAAAAAAGTATGTTATCATGAAGGATTTTTGGTAACAACAGCTAGTAATGTAGATGAAAAATCAAATTATGAAATGTATTATGATTATAGGGAAAATATCAGCAAAATGCCAAGTCATAGAATTTTAGCCATTAATCGTGGAGAAGCTGAAAACTTTTTAAAAGTAAAAATAGAAAAGCCTGAAGAAAAAATATTGTACTATATTGAAAGAGATATTATAAAAAATCAATCTCCAGTTACTGAAATGTTAAAAGCTACAATTTTAGATAGTTTTAAAAGGTTAATTGAACCTTCAATCGACAGAGAAATTCGTTCAGATTTAACTGAAAAAGCAGATGAAAAAGCAATAAAAGTATTTGGTCAAAATGCTAAACAATTGCTTTTAAGTGCACCAATCAAAGGAAAAACAGTTATGGGGTTTGACCCTGCTTACAGAACAGGTTGCAAGATTGCAGTAATTGATGAAACAGGAAAAGTTTTGGATACGGATACGGTATACCCTACAGCACCACAAAATGATGTACAAGGTGCTAAAAAAAGCTTGCTTAAATTAATAGAAAAAGATAATGTTGATATAATAGCGATTGGAAATGGAACAGCTTCAAGGGAATCTGAAATGTTTGTTGCAGATATGTTAAAAGAAATTTCAAGACAGGTTTATTATGTAATTGTTAGCGAAGCTGGAGCTTCTGTATATTCTGCATCAAAACTTGCAACTGAAGAATATCCAGATATAAATGTATCAATTAGAGGTGCAATTTCAATTGCGAGACGTCTTCAAGACCCACTTGCTGAACTTGTAAAAATAGACCCAAAAGCTATAGGAGTTGGACAATATCAACATGACGTAAATCAAAAACGTTTGCTTGAAAGTTTAACAGGAGTTGTTGAAGATAGCGTAAACAAAGTAGGAATAGATGTTAATACCGCAACGCCTTCTCTTCTTTCATATGTTTCTGGAATTAATAACACAATTGCTAAAAACATTGTAAAATACAGAGATGAAAACGGAAAATTCAAAGATAGAAAAGAACTTTTAAAGGTTTCAAAATTAGGTAAAGCGGCTTTTGAACAGTGTGCAGGATTTATAAGAGTTTTTGACGGAAATAATCCTTTAGATATAACAGCAGTTCACCCGGAAAGTTATGAAGCAACAGAAAAATTACTTGTATCACTTGGATTTGAAAAACAAGATCTAACAAATAAAGAAAAATTACAATCTTTAAAAACAACACTTGCTAATCTCGATACAGAAAAGCTTGCTGAAGATCTATCAATTGGTGAGTTAACATTAAAAGATATTATTTCTGAGCTTTCTAAACCAGGAAGGGACCCTCGTGAAGATATGCCAAAACCTGTTTTTAGAAATGATGTTTTAAAATTTGAAGATTTAAAAATTGGTCAAACTCTTCAAGGTACTGTTAGAAATGTAATTGATTTCGGTGCTTTTGTTGACATTGGTGTAAAACATGATGGACTAGTTCATATTTCAGAAATGAGTGATAGCTTTGTTAAAAAACCTTCTGATGTTGTTTCAGTTGGAGATGTTGTTAAAGTTAAAGTTATTGATGTTGATTATGATAGACAAAAAGTTAAATTAAGTATGAAAATATAAAAATCGCCTTTTATAGGCGATTTTTATATTTTTTATTTTATTTCTTTTAATTTATTGTATTTTTTATAGCTTATTACTCCTGCTATTATAATAATTGTTCCTGCTATTGTGATCATTATAATATTAGCACCAGTATTTGGTAATGATTGTTTGGCTATTGTCTTATCGTTTGTTTGTTTTGGTGCTTCACTTTGAACTTCATTTTTCACTTGTTCTAAAGATTCATTTGCATCATTCCACTTCATTTCTCCAGGTTTATATGCTAATAAGTCCCAATAAGTTATCCCCACATACGCTTGTATCAATGTTATTCCTTCAACAGGATAATATTTTCCATTTTCATCATCAAAATTTACATATACATAATAATACGAATCATTTTCTAATAATTTGGTTCCATCAAATAATTTTCTATCTGATTTATACTCACCTTTGCTTGTTGTAGTCAATTTTTCATTGTAAACCGCATCATGAGTTTTAGCATATGATAATAAATCTGTAAATCCTGTATTATCATTATTATTTATTTTTGATAAAATACCACTATCTGTTACTTTACCAATTTTCAATGTAAATTTTCTATTTTCATTTACAGTTGGGTAATTAAAACCGATTCTTGTTGGATTATATTCGTCTTCATGTATTAAAAGAAATTCTATCACAGAATCTATACTAGGAGATTTTTTTGATAGCTTAACAGCTTCTTCAACAAATCTTGTATCTGAAATAACAACGTTCCCGTTTTCATCATACCATGAATTAGACAATGAAACTTTTTCTATCATCCATAAATACATTTCTTGTCCTGACTCCATTGCTTCTGTTATTGCATCTCCTTTTATAATAATATCTTTATTTTCTTGACAATAACCTTCTA
Organism: Clostridia bacterium; assembly: GCA_017458285.1. Classification (GTDB taxonomy): domain Bacteria; phylum Bacillota; class Clostridia; order TANB77; family CAG-508; genus CAG-269. The sequence continues at coordinate 9,169 of JAFTFU010000031.1, forward strand.
GCAAAGTATTACTCATTTTTTCCTTATCAAAATTTCCACTTGATGTTTTATACAATTCCGGTTTTGAATTGTTTTTAGTTATAATAACATAATAACTATTTTCTTTTTTAGATTCCACATTACTTATACGTAGTTCTCCGTAACTTGAATTTAATCCCAACTCATATTTAGCATTTGTAAAATCTGTATGCGTTGGTGCAGATGAAACTTTTACTTCACAAGATGCAGAAACTCCTGCAGATGTAGCTGTTATAGTTGCAGTTCCTTGTTTTTTAGCTTGTAATTTTCCATTTGAATCAACTGTAACAATACTTGTGTCGCTACTTGACCACGTAGTTTGTGCATTTTCAATTTTTTTTGAAGTTGCATCTTGTATTTCAGTAGATAGTATTTCTGTTTCATGTACTCCCATAACTAAATTTATTTCTTTTGTATATTTTCCTTTATTACTGTTTATGTTTAAAGAACTATATATTACACTTACTTTACATGATGCTGTTTCTCCTCCTCTTGTTGCTGTTATAGTTGCTGTTCCTATTTTTAATCCTTTAATTTCTCCTTTCTCTACAGTTGCAACACTTGGGTTGCTACTTTTCCATGTTATTGTACCTTCTCCTCCACTATAATGAAGTATCCCTGTACCATTTAATTTTACATTTAGAGTTTGTTCTTGTATTGAAAAAGTTTCATTTTCTGCATATACTTTTATATTTACTATTGCAATTAATATAAAAGCTATAGTAAGTATTAATTTCAATTTTGTTTTCATTTGTTCCTCCTCACATGGTAATATTTTTATATTTTATATTATAATAATTCTATAAATTTCATTAATATTAGAGTTAAATTTTTTTAGCTCTAATATATGTTTTTTCTTAGAAAACTTATTTAGGCATGGCTATACCAATTATTATCATAACCACTGCTAATGCAATATAAATAAAACCGTTTCTCTTAGCTCCTGCAACTTTTTTCTCATCATTTCTAAATTCTTCTTTCACTGATTTTTTAGGATTTATAACCATATACACTCCTAATATAAAGAATACTGCTGCTATAAAAAATGGAAATAAATTATACATATCTCTTCCCTCCCTTAATTTTTCTTTAAGTATCTTACTTAAAGAAAAATTGACATCTTCTAAAGACTTAGAAAATATGTATATTTTTTTATTTCTGATCAAAATTTTTTATAAACTTTAATACAATTTTTTTTTGTAAATGTATTGACTTTTTTTGGATTTATTTGTATTATAATGTTGCTAAAACATTTCTTTAAGTAAGATACTTAAAGAAATAGCATATTTAGATTTTTTATACTATACATTTTTATTATTTTTCAAATTTTTTAGGATCTTGTAAAACTTCTATTCTCTGTTTCATACCAATTTTCCACTCTTTTTCATCAACATGTTTATATCTTTTTTTAGGATAGCTATTTTTAAATTTTATTGCACATGGTAAAATCCTATAAAAATTTTATGGAGTTGAAAATTTGAAAAAAACTTATACCAAATTATTAATTACATTTATTTTATGCATGTTTCTTTACTTATACTATCATTAACAATTCCTGCTTCTAAAAAAACAAGCCCATCTCAAAAAGTTATAAATGAAATGGCGGAAGAAAAAGAAATAAGTGACGTTGCTGGGAATGGATACGCAGCAGAACTTTCAACTTCTTTTTTGCAGATTTCGGTAAAATTGAAAGTGCTTTAGTTAAAAAACAACCAAAAATCAAAATATAAATAAAACTAGTGAAAATGAATTTATCCCTTTAAAAATTGGTGCTCTTCATATTTCACTAGTTTTTGTTTTTGAAAGATGAATATTTAATTTATTTTTTATTAGTTTTCTTCATTTTTTAATTTATTGTATTTTACAATTGCATAAATAAGTGTTATTAATTGTACTATTCCAAATATTGTTGAAATTGGTGAGCTTATGCTTTCTGGTAAAATTCCTACTGTTGTATTTTGCCCATTATTAGTTATTGAAATACTTGCATTTAATAATGTACATATAACTAAAACCCAACCATATATATTGTTTATAGTTAGTTTTCCTAAAATATAACTGTTTGCAACTGGAATCCAGCATAATGCACTTCCTTTTCCAAATACTAACTTATGGAATTTGTTTAAAAATATTGCTATTGCTATGTAAATTCCAAGTGCTATTGCTATAAATATTAATGTTACTCCTAAAATTGTTTCTAGGCTTACATCTATACTATTCATCATATATTTAGTCCCCTTTCTTCATTTGTTTTTCTTTTCTTGTTTCGTTTTTTATTTTTCACCTTTCTTGATGCTATTATATAGTTTTTCTTAGTTTTTGTAAATAGTTTTTATTTATTTTTAAAGTAGATGATTTATTTTTTATTTTATTTCTTTTAATAAGCAAATAAATCAATTTATATGTAAAAAACACTTTATTTTACTAATAATTCGTTTTAATACTGATTCTTCGTATTG
>JAFTFU010000032.1 GCA_017458285.1 Clostridia bacterium
AAGTGCGTTACTGAGCCAGAAGGTTAATAATTAAAAAACAACATTTTCTGCCAGAGAGCAAAAAAAGTGCGTTACTGAGCCAGAAGGTTAATAATTAAAAAACAACATTTTCTACCAGAGAGCAGAAAAAGTGCTCTACTCAGACAAAATGTTAAAATAAAAAAACAACATTATGAGCAAGTATAAAAAACTCAAAATAAACTTAGATAAAATGTGAAATTTTAAAAATTATAAATATCTTAAAGGGCTTGAACAATATTTTTAAATATGATAAAATAAAACAGCGATATGTTAAACGTGAAAGGAGAAAAAGCGAAAAAACCAAAGTTTTTCGTGTAGAATTAATAAATGAAAGTAACAGATTTTAGTTATAATTTACCAGAAGAATTAATAGCACAAGTACCAATACAAAAAAGAGACGAATCAAGATTAATGATATTAAACAGAGAAAAACAAACAATAGAACACAAAATATTTAAAGACATAAAAGAATACTTAAATCCAGGGGACTGTTTAGTAATAAACGACACAAAAGTAATACCAGCAAGACTATATGGCAAAAAAGAAACAGGAGCAAATGTAGAATTTGTACTATTAAAAAACATCGAAGGAGACATATGGGAAACAATAGTAAGACCTGGAAATAAGTTAAATGTAGGAGCAAAAGTAATATTTGGAGAAGGACTATTAAAAGCAGAAATACTTGAAAAATTAGAAGACGGAACAAGAAAAATCAAATTTGAATACAATGGCATATTCAATGAAATTTTAGACCAAATAGGACTTATGCCTTTACCACCATATATCCATGAACAATTAAAAGAAAAAGACAGATATCAAACAGTATATGCAAAACATCAAGGCTCAGCTGCTGCACCAACAGCAGGACTACATTTTACAAAAGAATTACTTGAAGAATTAAAACAAAAAGGAATAAAGATTGCAAAAGTAACACTTCATGTAGGGATAGGAACTTTTAGACCAGTAAAAGTAGAGAATATAGAAGAACATCATATGCATTCAGAACATTTTTACATAAAAAAAGAAGACGTAGATATCATAAATGAAGCAAAGAAAAGTGGACATAGAGTAATATCAGTAGGAACAACATCAACAAGAGTATTAGAAACAGTTGCAGACGAAAATGGATTTGTAAAAGAAACAGAAGGAGATACACAAATTTTCATATATCCAGGATATAAATTCAAATGTATAGATGGACTAATCACAAACTTCCACTTACCAGAATCAACATTACTAATGTTAGTTTCAACATTAGCAGGAAAAGAATTTATATTAAAAGCTTATAATGAAGCAGTTGAAAAAAAATACAAATTCTTTAGTTTTGGAGATGCAATGTTTATAAACTAAAACATAAACGTAAACTAAAAAATAAATAACTGCCTAAATGAAAATTATTAAAAAACATCAAAGCACATAAAGCGGAAAGGAAACAAAAATGAAACCAGCAGTAACATATGAATTATTACATGAATGCAAACAAACAGGAGCAAGAAGAGGAGTTATTCACACTCCACATGGAGACATACAAACACCAATATTCATGCCAGTAGGAACACAAGCAACAGTAAAATCGTTAACACCGGAAGAATTAAAAGAAGAAGTAAAAGCACAAATAATACTATCAAACACATACCATTTATACTTAAGACCGGGACAGAATATAGTAAAAGAAGCGGGAGGACTACACAAATTCATGAATTGGGACAGACCAATTTTAACAGATTGTGGAGGGTTCCAAGTATTTAGTTTATCTTCGCTAAGAACAATATCAGAAGAAGGTGTAGAGTTCAGGTCACATTTAGATGGAAGTAAACATTTATTTACACCTGAAAGCGTAATGAAAATTGAAGAAGACTTAGGTGCAGACATAATAATGTCATTTGACGAATGTTGTGCATACCCATCAACATACGAATATGCAAAAAATTCAATGGAAAGGACAACTAGGTGGGCAAAAAGATGTAAAGAAGCACATACAAGAGAAGACCAAGCATTATTTGGAATAATACAAGGAGGATTTTATGAGGACTTAAGAGACCAAAGTTTAAAAGACTTAGTCGATTTAGATTTTCCAGGATATGCAATTGGTGGAATAAGTGTAGGAGAGCCAAAAGAAGAATTTTTAAGAGTTCTTTATCATACAGCACCAAAAATGCCAAAGGACAAGCCAAGATATTTAATGGGAGTAGGAAGTCCAGATTACCTAATAGAATCAGCAATAGCAGGGATAGATATGTGCGACTGTGTATTACCAACAAGAATTGCAAGAAATGGAACTGCAATGACATGGAATGGAAAAGTTGTAGTTAGAAATGCAACATATGAAAGAGATTGGGGACCTTTAGACCCAGAATGTGATTGTTATACATGCAAAAACTACACAAGAGCATATATAAGACACTTAATAAAAGCAAATGAAATATTAGGAGTAAGATTATTATCAATTCATAACTTAAGGTTCTTGACTAAATTAATGGAAAGAGTTAGAATAGAAATTGAAAATGACAATTTAGGAAATTTCAAAAACGAATTTTATAAAAAATATGGTTATGAAAAATAATTACAAAAGAAAGGAATGAAGCAAATGGATTTATTTGAAGAAGCCGAATTTGAGCCAAAAACGAAGAAAAAAGAAAAAAAGAAAATGCAACTAACAACAATATTAATAATATTTATAGTAATATTATTAATATTATGTGTTTTAATATTTGGAGCAATTGTATATTTAAAAAGCACAATATTTATACTAAAAGTAGATGGAAAAGAAAGCCAAACTGTATATGACATGATGATAGCAGAAGAAAATGACGCCAAATTCCCAATCAAGCAAATAGCAAAAAGTTTAGGATATGAGTCATATGGTGGAAATTATGAAACAATGTCTGAAGACGAAAATAAATGCTATGTAAAAAATGATTATGAAGTAACAATGATAACAGCAGATTCAAATAAAATCTATCAACTTTCATTAGAAAATACAAATAGCACAAAAGAAAAGGTAGAATTAAATGCTGTTATAACAAAAGAAAATGGTGACTTTTACACAAATATAGAGGGAATAGAAAAAATATTTAATGTTTATATAGCTTACACTCCAAAAAAATCACTTACAATACAAACATTAGACACATTGTACGAAAGCTATACAAAATATTATCAAAAACAATATACATTCCCAAAAGAAGAAAGTTATGCAAATAAAAAATTAATTTTAGATGACTTATTAATAGTTCAAAACCCAACAACCAATCTTTATGGAGTGCTAGAATTTACAGAAGGTAAAGCACAAGAACTGTTAGATACCAAATATGACGGAATAGAATATTTAAGAAATTATTCAACATTTCTAGTTACCAAAAATAACAAACAAGGAATAATAGATATGAACAAGAAAAACGTGCTAGAGATAGAATATAATAAAATAAGTACTATACAAAGTGACGATAAAAAATATTATTTGGTATCAAAATCAGGACTAATGGGATTAAATGATGAAAGTGGGAAAATAATTATATATCCTGAATATGATGATATAGGAATAGATAAAAGCGAATTTGAAAAAAATCAAGTAACCAATAACTATATTTTATATGATAAATATATACCGGTATGTCAAAACAAAAAATGGGCATTATTTGATATCGAAGGAAATAATATGACTGGATTTAAATATGACAGCTTCGGAAGTAGTACAACTACTAAAGGAACATCGAACGTATTATTAGTTCCAGACTATAAATTGATAGTAGTAAAAAGTGACAAAAAATACAATTTCTTATACGATTATGAAAATCCATCTGATATCGAACTATTTTCATCATTTGAACTTGACTCAGTTTATTTAATGATACAAAATGGAAAAATAAATTATTATTTCACATTAAATGATGAAAATATTGAAATCAGTGGATATTTAGAACAACATGGAATTAAAAAAGTTGAATAAAGTCATTGACAAGTTAGGAAAATTATGTTAGAATTATAAACTGTAATCCGCATGAGCAAGGTTCATAAAGGTTAATTAAGTTTAACTACCTACAATAAGGGTTAGCGAGTATACGAATAAGGGAGGTGCATTTTAGATGTACGCAATAATTGAAAGCTGTGGTAAACAATACAAAGTAACAGAAGGAGATGTAGTATTTTTCGAAAAATTAGATGTTGAAGAAGGAAAAAAAGTTACATTTGACAAAGTAATCTTAGTATCTAAAGAAGATAAAATACAAATCGGAGAACCTTATGTTAAAGGTGTAAAAGTTGAAGGAAAAGTAGTTTCTCACGGTAAAGGTAAAAAAATAATTGTTTTCAAAATGAAAGCTAAAAAGAATTATAGAAGAAAACAAGGACATAGACAACCTTATACAAAAGTTGAAATTACAGGAATAAAAGTTGCTGCTAGTAGAGCAAAAGCTGATAAAGCTGAAGCAGAAAAAGTAGAAGCATAGTAGAAAATAAAACTACAATAAAAAAACCGAAAGGAGTGAATATTAATGGCACATCATAAAGGTCAAGGTAGTACCAATAATGGTAGAGACAGTGAGTCAAAGAGACTTGGTGTTAAAAGAGCTGATGGGCAATTTGTACTTGCTGGAAATATCTTAGTAAGACAAAGAGGAACAAAAATTCATCCAGGAACTAATGTAGGTAAAGGAAGCGATGATACTTTATTTGCTTTAGTAGATGGAAATGTTAAATTTGAAAGAAAAGGTAGAGATAAAAAACAAGTAAGTGTTTATCCTGCTGAATAATAAAATACTTAGTTTATATTAAAAACAATAGCGTTTAATAATATAAGCAATAAAGATAAACTAGCCAATCTATAGCTAGTTTATTTTACTATAAAGAGAAAACATAAAACATAAGTGTAAGATAAGAGTAAAAGTAAAAAGAATAAGAATAAGGATATAAAGAAAAAAGAAAAAACAAAAACAGAAAATACAAGAAAGGGAAAGTTAGAAAAAACTAATCGCAAATAAATATGAAGAATTTAATAAAAGAAAGAGAAGTACAAAAAGAAAATAATGCAACTGAAATATTAAACGCAACTGAACAAAAAAATAAAACAGAAAATACAAAAAAAATACACATAAACAAAAAAATAATTGCCAATATATTAGTTGTTGTAATAATATATTTATTAAACTTAATAGTATTAACGGTAGACTATGTATATTCGGTTACAGGAAATCTATCAGTAGATCAATTAATATTTCATTTAAAAGTACCTGTAAATGGAACAAATATGGATATAATTTGGGACTACATAAAAAGTGTAATACCATGTTCTATAATTTTAAGCATTTTAGTGATTGAAGCTGTAATAATTATAGCAAACTTCTTTTTCAAAGAAAAAGTTAAAATAAACAAAATAGTAAAAACGATGACTTTAACCTTATATATATATGCTGCATTAACGTATGTATCAGAGCAAGCAGATGTAAAAGGATTTGCAAAAAATCAACTAGAACCATCTGTATTTATTCAAACAAATTATGCAGATACAAAGAATATTGCAATAGAATTTCCAAAGCAAAAAAGAAATTTGATATACATATATTTAGAATCAATGGAATCATCTTATACATCTAGCGAAAATGGCGGAATATACAAAGACGATTATATTAAAGAGTTAAGAGAACTTGCACAAAACAACATTAACTTTTCAAATACAGAAAAATTAGGCGGAGCGTATCAATTACCCGGAACAAATTGGACAATTGCAGGAATGGTAGCACAAACATCAGGAATGCCGCTAAAAATTACAATTGAACAAAATAGTTATGGATTATATAACAGTTTTTTGCCGGGAGTTAAATCTTTAGGAGAAGTACTAGAAGAAAATGGATACAAAAATTATTTGTATTTGGGTTCAGAAGTAAGTTTTGGAGGAAGAGAAAATTATTTTTCACAACATGGAAATTATGAAATGTGGGATTTAAATTCTGCAATAAGAGAAGAAAAAATGACTGAAGAAGACAAAGTTTGGTGGGGATTTGATGATAATGATTTAATTGGATATTCTAAACAAAAGCTATTAGAAATATCACAAAATGAAAACCCTTTTAACTTTACAATGCTTACAGTAGATACACATTTTGTTGACGGATATGTATGTGATGAGTGTCGCGATGATTTTGATACTCAGTATGCAAATGTAATAGCATGTTCAAGTAGACAAATTTCAAACTTTATAAAATGGATACAAGAACAAGAATTTTACGAAAATACAACAATTATAGTTTCAGGAGACCACTTAACAATGCAAGCATCAGTTGAAGATGATGCTAAGGTGTATGATGAGGATTATAAAAGAACAGTATTTAATATGGTTATAAATCCTAATATAGAAAATATAGATTATAGCACAACGAAAAATAGAAGCTTCTCAACAATAGACATGTTCCCAACAACCTTAGCTGCACTTGGAGCGACTATAGATGGAAATAGACTAGGCTTAGGTACAAATTTATTTTCCGGAAAAGAAACTTTGATTGAAGAAAATGGATTCGACTATGTAACTCAGGAATTTGAAAAGAAATCTTCTTTTTATAATAATAAATTTATATTTGGAAAATAAAAATGGCCAATTGCCAATAGTTTTTTGGGGAAAAACTGAGCTGATTGCCAATAGTTGGGGTAGAAAAACTCAAAGTTTTTCTACCTCAATATTTTTCTGACAATTAAAATGTTGGAATAGTCTTTTAACATAGAAAAAAATCAAGTGTAATAAAACTATACTCTTGATTTTTTTTTAAAATTACATAAACAGTAATCTAATGATAAAACCTAATATTAAAGTATCTTGAAATTTTTCAAAAGAAAAACTTGAGTCATATTCAGAGCTATTAAGAGCTACATCACTAAGTTCAACAGTATAGCTCTCTACATGGGTAAATTTAAAATAAAATAATAATTCATTATCAGTCATATCAGAAACTTTAAATGATTTAAATCCTAATAAAACTCCGTTTGTATCATAAAATCTAAAATTTAAAAATTTATTGTCTAATTCATTATTTTCATTTTTTATAGTTGCCTTAACTCTTCCGTTAACAGAAGTTGCTTCTGAGTAATTTATTGCAACCTCTTCAGGTAAATTTCCAATTAATCTTAGAGATTTATATGATGTATTTAAATAAAAAAATATTAAAATATTCGAAAAAATATAAAATAAAACAATCCATAAAATATACTTTCCAAATGTTTTTAATCTATTCATAATTATTGACCATTCCTTTCTTTGTTTCATTTAACATTTTGTCTTAGTAGTACACTTTTTCTGCTCTCTGGTACAAAATGTATTTTTTTATTTTAACATTTTGTATCAGTCCGTTCCGTCTTCAACTGATGGAAAACAAATACAACTTTATTATACTATATTTACAGATATTTGGCAATTATTTTATTTGTTTTTCTTGCTATTTTTTAACAGGTGTAGTAAAATGTAGATGTTAAAGGAAAGCAGGTAAAAAATTTTAAAACCAGACTTTGCCTTAAGAAAGGAATGTGAGGAAAATGGCAGAGCCAATAGTAGCAATAATAGGAAGACCAAATGTAGGAAAATCAACATTTTTTAATTATATAGTAGGAACAAGAATATCGATTGTAGAAGACACACCGGGTGTTACAAGAGATAGAATATATGCACAAACAAACTGGAGAGGAAGAGACTTTACGGTTATCGATACAGCAGGTATTGAGCCTGAATCTCAAGATATAATAATATCACAAATGAGAGAGCAAGCTCAAATGGCAATCGAAATGGCAGATGTAATAATATTTTTAACAGACATAAAACAAGGAATCACAGCTGCTGATGAAGAAATTGCATTAATGCTAAAAAAATCAAACAAACCAGTAGTTTTGGTATGCAATAAAGCAGACAATTATGAAAAAGCAAAAGAGGATTCTTATGAATTCTACAATTTAGGAATGGGAGAACCACATTTAATTTCATCTACAAATGCTTTAGGCATTGGAGATTTATTAGATGCAATTTATGAATATTTTCCAAAAGCAGATGAAGATGAAGAAAAAATGGAAGAAATAAAAGTTGCAGTAATAGGAAAACCAAATGTAGGAAAATCTTCATTAATAAATAAAATTTTAGGAAAAAATAGAAATATTGTAAGCAATATTGCAGGAACAACAAGAGATGCTATAGATTCTAAGTTTAGCAATGATAAAGGAAATTATGTATTTATAGATACAGCAGGAATTAGAAGAAAAAGCAAAGTGACTGAATCTATCGAGAAATTTAGCATTATGAGAACATTGCTTGCAATAGAAAGAGCTGATGTATGCCTTATGCTAATAGACGCATTAGAGGGAGTTACAGACCAAGATGCAAAAATTGCAGGAGAAGCACATGAAGCTGGAAAAGGTGTAATTATTGTTGTGAATAAATGGGATGAATATGAAAAAGAAACAGGAACTTTGGAAAAATACACAAAAGAAATATATGCTAAACTTGCATATTTATCTTATGCACCAATATTATTTATATCAGCAAAAACAGGGCAAAGGGTAGACAAACTTTTTGAATTAATTAATGAGGTTGCAGAGCAAAACTCAAGAAGAATTACAACACCAGTATTAAATCAAGTAATAAATGAAGCAATTGCAATTGTTCAACCACCTACAGACAAAGGAAAACGTTTAAAAATATTATATGGAACACAAGTTGCAACAAAACCACCAACATTCGTAATATTTGTAAATAATAAAGATTTATTTCATTTTTCATATGAAAGATATCTTGTTAATCAAATACGTAAAGAATTTGGATTTAAAGGTACACCAATTAGGATAATAGCTAGAGAAAAGGGAGAAAAAGAATTTGAAATATAAAATTTAGTGGCTACATTGAGACAAAATGTTAAAATTTAAAAATATACATTTTGTACCAGAGAGCAGAAAAGGTGCGTCGACTTAAACAAAATGTGTGAAATTTAAAAATAAACATTTTGTACCAGAGAGCAGAAAAGGTGCGTCGACTTAAACAAAATGTGTGAAATTTAAAAATAAACATTTTGTACCAGAGAGCAAAAAAGTGCGCTACTGAGACAAAATGTTAAAATTAAAAAAATAAACATTTTGTACCAGAAAGCAGAAAAAGTGCGTCACTGAGACAAAATGCTAAAATTTAAAAAATAAAAAAGGAGGAAAAATATGGCAGCATATATAATAGTAGGGCTAATAGCATACTTAATAGGAAGTGTAAACTTCTCAATAATAATTAGTAAAAAAATGGCAGGATTTGATGTACGTGAAAAAGGAAGTGGAAATGCAGGAAGTACAAATATGTTAAGGTCTGTAGGAAAAAAAGCTGCAGCAATAACATTAATATGCGATATTTTAAAAGGAGTAGTAGCAATTCTAATTGCAATTTTAGTAGGAAAAATGGTACAAGATTTAGACAATTCATTATTAGTTCAAATTGCAGCATTGCTTGTAGTTGTAGGACATACATTTCCAATATTTTTTCAATTCAAAGGAGGAAAAGGAGTTGCAACATCACTTGGAGTACTTTTAATGGTAAATTGGAAAATTGGATTAATATGTTTAACTTTTGCACTAGTACTTATGGCACTAACTAGAATTGTATCATTAGGTTCAGTTGGAGCAGCAGTACTTTATCCAATACTAGTATTATTTATACATACCAATTATACAGTATCAAGCGGAAGTGGATATTTTGTATTTAGCTTACTTCTTGCAATACTAGTAGCATTCAATCATAGAGCAAATATTAAAAGAATGTTAGAAGGAAAAGAAAATAAGTTAAGTTTCAAAAAATAAAAATGAAGTGGCTTTGAAAAAGTATTTTAATCAAAAGATAAATAGAAGCATAGGAAAAATTATTAGGTTTTATCCTATAGTATATACTTCTGGAAAGGAATAGTATTAAAAATGAAAAAAGTAGCAATAATAGGAAGTGGAAGTTGGGGAGTTGCACTTGCAGTTCACTTAGCAAAATTAGGAAACGAAATAAAAATATGGTCATTTATGCAGGAAGAAGCAGATTTAATAAATAAGGAAAGAAAATGCAAATTTTTGCCAGGGATAGAAATATCAGAAAATATAATGTGTACAACATCATATAAAGAAGCGTTAGAAGATACAGACTTTGTATTACATGTAACACCATCTAAATTTACGAGAAACATATTAAAAGAATATAAGCAATATTTAAAAGATCAACCTGTAATAATATGTTCAAAGGGATTTGAAGAGGAAACGTTAAATACTTTAGACGAAGTATTTAAACAAGAAGTACCAAACACCAAAATAGGAGTATTAACAGGACCAAGTCATGCAGAAGAAGTTGCGTTATTTATGCCAACATTACTAGTTGTAGCGTCAAAATATGAAGAAATTTCAAACACTATACAAAATACATTTATGTGTGATACGATGAGAGTATATACTTCAACAGATGTAAAAGGTGTAGAAATTGGAGGAGCATTAAAAAATATAATTGCATTTTGTGCAGGAGCAGCAGCTGGAATTGGATTAAAAGATAACAGCTTCGCAGCATTAGTAACAAGAGGAATGGCAGAGATTGTAAGACTTGGAGTGAAATTAGGAGGACAGTACGAAACTTTTTATGGACTAAGTGGTTTAGGAGATTTAATAGTTACTTGTATGAGTGAACACAGTAGAAACAGAAAAGCAGGAAAATTAATCGGTCAAGGAGTATCTCTTGAGGAAGCAAAAAAACAAGTTGAAATGACAATTGAATCTATTGATAATATAGATGTTGCATACAAATTAAGCAAAATACATGATGTTGAAATGCCAATTGTTACAACAGTTTATGACGTTTTATATAATAATTTAAAACCAGAAGAAGCTTTAAAAATTTTAATGACAAGAACAAAAAAATCAGAATAACATTTTGGAAAATATGGAATAATTATATATAAAAAGGTTGAAAAAATAAAAAGTTTTTACAACTAAAAATATATGATGAGAGTAAAAAGGAAGGAATGTGATACAATGGATTTTTTTAATAAACTAACCAAAAAAGCAAGCCAAACATACAAAGAAGCTAGTAAAAAAACGGGAGATATTGCAAAAGAAGCAAAATTAAGAATGAAAATGAATGATGCTAAATCAAAAATAAACAATGCATATGAAGAGATAGGAAAAAAAGTTTATGAAAAACACACAACAAATGGAGAAATTAGCATAGAAAAAGATTTAGAAGAAGAATTAACACAAATTGATGTGTTATCTGCTGAAGTTGAAGCTTGTTTAAAAGAAATAATGAAATTAAAAAATAAAAAACAATGCACAAATTGTTTTGCAGAATTACCTCTTGATGCAAAATTTTGCGGAAATTGTGGCGCAACTCAAGAAACAGAAATTGAAGTTAAAGTAGAACAAGAAACAGAACAAGAAGAAGAAATACAAGAACAAGAAACAGATCAAAAATCAGAATCCACAGAAACAACAGACGAAAGTATATAAAAATTTACACAAAAATAAAAATGAGAGATACACTTTAAAAATTATAAAGGGTATCTCTCAAAAAGATATTTAATAACATCATCAGCATTTTTATCTGTAACGTTAATATAAACATCTTCATCAAGGCAAATCCATAAATTAATATCAAATTTATCAGAATTATCAATAAAAGCACCAATTAAATCAACCATTTCAACAGGATTTTTATAAAGCTTTTCCCATTTTAAATTCTCATAAATGTCCAAATTAGTATTATAAAATTTACTTAAAAACGAATTTATTTCACCTTTTAAATTACTAAAAATATTCAAACTACAAGCCACGTAAATCACCTATTTTTAGGTTACTCAATTTTAGAAAAAATATAAGACAAAAGTTAAAAAATTGTATTGAAAAAAATAACAACTTGTGGTATAACATATACAGAAAAAATGGAGCTGAAAGAACGAGGTAAATAAATGATAAAATCGTACGCAAGAACCGACATAGGAAAAACAAGAGAAATGAACCAAGATTATTACTATATATCTGACTCTTTAAGTGAAGTACAGTTATACATATTAGCTGACGGAATGGGCGGATATAAAGGCGGAGAAATAGCAAGTAAGCTAGCGGTAAACTCTGCCAAAAACTATATATTAAACAATTTTAAAGAAACACCAAAGGACAAAGAAAGTTTAATACAACTAATAGGAAGCAGTGTTGAATATGCAAACATGGTAGTATATGAAAAAGCAAAAGAAGAAAAAGAACTAGAAGGAATGGGAACGACACTTGAAATATGTTTAATATATAACAACAAAGCATACATAGCACATGTTGGAGACAGCAGAATATATAGAATAAGAAAAGAATTTATAAGGAAACTAACACAAGACCACAGTTATGTTCAAAAACTTGTATCTGACGGAACAATAACTCAAGAAGAAGCAAACATACACCCTAAGAAAAATATGCTAATAAAAGCATTAGGATGTAACGCGTTTGTTGAACCAGATGTAATGATTAGAGGATTTTTAAAAGATGACATCATATTAATGTGTTCAGACGGATTAACAAATGAAGTAAGCAATCAAGAAATCTATAATATAGCAAAACAAGATTTTGAAAGAGCACCTATCGAATTAGTTGATTTAGCAAATCAAAACGGTGGTGGAGATAACATAACAGTTATTACAATAAAAAACATATAATACTTATAATTTATGGAGAGGAGAGGGTGTTTGCAATATAGCTTGCACCTACTAAGGAAAATGAATTTAGAGGGAAGATTATTAGGAAATAGATATGAAATTATAGAAAAAATCGGCGTTGGTGGAATGGCAACAGTATATAAAGCCAAATGCCATGTTTTAAATAGATTTGTAGCAATAAAAATATTAAGAGATGAATTTACAACAGATGAAGAATTTATAAAAAGATTTGAAGTTGAAGCACAATCAGCAGCAAGTATAACAAACCCAAATATCGTATCAGTATATGATGTAGCAAAAGAAGGAAATTTGTATTACATTGTTATGGAATTAATACAAGGCAAAACTTTAAAAGAGGTGATTGTAGGAGAAAGAGGACCACTACCATGGAAATGGTCTGTAAACATAGCAATGCAAATTGCTTCAGCATTAGAAGTTGCTCATAAAAATAATATAGTTCATAGAGACATAAAACCACATAACATAATAATTACAGAAGACGGAATAGCAAAAGTAACAGATTTTGGAATAGCAAAAGCAGTTTCAAATTCTACAATCACGGCATTTGGAACTACATTAGGTTCTGTACACTATTTTTCTCCAGAGCATGCTCGTGGAGGTTATACTGATGCAAAATCTGATTTATATTCATTAGGTGTTGTAATGTATGAAATGCTTACTGGTAAAGTACCATTTGATGCAGATACACCAGTATCAGTTGCATTAAAACACATGCAAGAAGAGCCAAAACCACCAATAGAATCAAATCCAAACATTCCTCAAGCAGTAAATGATATTATCATGAAAGCATTAAAAAAAGACACAGAACAAAGATATCAATCTGCAACAGAAATGTTACAAGATCTTAAAAGGGCTTTAAAAGAGCCAGAAGGAGACTTTGTTGAAAGCAATGACTATGTAGATTTTCCAACACAAAGAATTTCAACCATAGGTGGAGAAAATTACAAAAGAAATAAGAAAAAAGAAAGTAAATTTAAAACTTTTGTAGGAAAACACAAAGTGTTAGTTTTTATAATTGTTCTTATAATATTATTTGTAATAAGTTTAGGTGGAACAATATTATATTTCAGACTAACTGAACCTAAAGATGTACAAATACCTAATCTAGTTGGAAAAACAACAGAAGAAGCTGAAACTATTTTAAAAGAAAATGGAATAACAATTGAATACAATGATGAAGAATACAATTCTGAATATGATGCTGGAAAGATAATCAAACAAGAGCCTGCATTCAAAGAAAATTATAATATAAAAGAAGGAAGCAAAATAAAATTAACAGTAAGTAAAGGAATTGAAACAACTGAAGTTCCAAAAGTCGCAGGAATGGAAAAAGATGAAGCAATACAAACATTAAAAGACAATAAATTAAAGGCGGAAGTAATTGAAGAAACAAGCAAAGATATAAAAGAAGGATATATAACTAAACAAGAAACCACAGCAGGAACAGTGGTAAATGCAGGAGATACAATAAAAATACATGTAAGCACAGGAACAGGAATTAAACAAGTTGTAGTTCCTTCAGTAATGGGAAAAGACTTAAATGCAGCAAAAGAAACTTTAACAAGTTTAGGATTAAAAGTTGAAGTTGAATATAATGAAGATACTACAAAAAATAATGGAATTGTTTTATCACAAAACACAAATTCTGGAAGTGTAGTTGATGAAGGAACAACTATAGTTATAACAGTAAATCAAATTACTGAAACAAAATATGGTACTGTTCAAATTGATTTAAAAACACTTACTGGATATAAAGAAGAAAAAGACGAAGAAGGAGAAATTGTAAAAGCAGAAGAAGTTAAAGTAAAGGTGGTTGTTAAATCAGAAGGAAAAGAAGAAACTGCTTACGAAAAGAGTGTTGCTAAAGACAATGAAAAGCTAACTGTAAACATCTCCGGAAAAGGTACAGTAACTGTTAAAGTATATATTGATAATCAATTAGGTGGAAGAGAATATCAATTAAATTTAAATGAAAAAACAACATTAGAAGTAAAATAAACTTAAAAACTGAGAAAAATGTGTATTTTATAAAAGATACACATTTTTTTCTTTTAAAATCACTTGACAGGTTAAAAGATTAAATGTAAAATATATAAGGTAGAAAAATATATAAAAAAAGAAACCAAAATAACATATATTTATTCGAACATTGAAAATTAAATAAGAAAGAGGTGTATGATTATGGATAATTTAATCATAGTAGCCGCTGTCTTAATCTCGTTAGCAATTGGAGTTGTTATAGGAATAATATACAGAAAAAAAATTGCTGAATCTAAAATCCAAGGAGCAGAAAAAGAAGCAAAAAGACTTGTTGACCTAGCAAAAATTGAAGCTGAAAACATAAAAAAAGAAGAGATTTTTAAAGCTAAAGAAGAAATCATAAAAAATAAGGAAGAATTAGATAAAGAGATTAAAGAAAGAAGAGGAGAGCTACAAAGACAAGAAACAAGACTTATCCAAAAAGAAGAAAACTTAGAAAAACGTTCAGACATGTATGAAAAAAGAGAAAAAGATCTAGATAAGGAATATGGCTTATTAGAAGAAAAGAAAGAAGACATTGAAAATTTACGTCAAGAACAGATGAAAGAATTACAAAGAATTTCGGGACTATCAAAAGACCAAGCAAAAGAATATTTACTTGAAGAAATTGAAAAAGAAATAACACCTGAAAAAGCTGCATTAATAAGGGAATTAGAGCAAAAAGCAAAAGAGCAAGCAGAAAAAAATGCAAAAGAAATTTTAGGATATGCAATCCAAAAATGTGCAGCAGACCACACATCTGAAATGACAGTATCACTTGTATCATTACCAAATGATGACATGAAAGGAAGAATAATAGGAAGAGAAGGACGTAACATCAAAGCATTAGAAACATTAACAGGAATTGATCTAATAATAGATGATACACCAGAAGCAGTTGTAATCTCTGGATTTGACCCATTAAGAAGAGAAGTTGCAAAACTTGCACTAGAAAAATTAATCAATGATGGTAGAATTCATCCAGCAAAAATCGAAGAAATGGTAGAAAAAGCAAAAGAAGAAGTTGCAGCTACCATAAAAGCTGAGGGAGAAAGAGCAATGTTAGAAACAGGAGTTAATAGCTTAAACCCTGAAATAGTTAACTTATTAGGAAAATTAAAATACAGGACAAGCTATGGACAAAATGTTTTAAACCATTCAATTGAAGTATCAAACTTAGCAAGAATAATGGCTGAAGAATTAGGATTAGATGCAAAACGAGCACGTAGAGCAGGACTTTTACATGATATAGGAAAAGCATTAGACCATGATATGGAAGGAACACATGTTGAAATTGGTGTAGACATATTAAAGAAATACAAAGAAAATCCTTTAGTAATAAATGCAGTTGAAGCACACCATGGAGATGTAGAACCACAAACATTAGAAGCAATTTTAGTGCAAGCAGCTGACGCAATATCAGCTTCAAGACCTGGAGCAAGAAGAGAAACATTAGAAGTATACATAAAGAGATTAGAAACATTGGAAAATATTGCGGATTCATTTGATGGAGTTGAAAAATCATTTGCAATTCAAGCAGGTAGAGAAGTTAGAGTTATTGTAAAACCAGACAAAATAGATGATGACCAAATGACAATACTTGCAAGAGACATTGCAAAACGAGTTGAAGACGAAATGGAATATCCTGGACAAATTAAAGTAAATATTGTTAGGGAAACAAGAGCAGTTGAATATGCAAAATAAAAAAATATTAAAAAGTTGAGAAAAACCTCAACTTTTTTCTTGTCTTATCGGCAAATATGGTTTATAATATGGAATGGTTATGAAGAAGGTTTTAATTATCGATAACTATAGATATATAATTAATTACTAGCAATTACGATAGATTCACATAGAAAGGGATGAAAATAAAATGAGAGTATTAGCAGTAGGAGATATAATAGGAGAATGTGGGGTACAAAAATTAAAAAACGTATTACCAAAATTAAAAGAAGAAGAAAAAATAGATTTTGTAATAACAAATGGAGAAAATTCAGCAGCAGGAATGGGAATAAATGAAAGAAATTTCAATGATATTTTAGGATGTGGAACTGATGTAGTAACAATGGGAAATCATACATGGGCCAAAAAGGACATATTTAAGTTTATAGACCACCCACAATTAGTAAGACCTGCAAATTATCCTCAAAACGTTCCAGGAAAAGGATATGGAATATATGAATGTAAAGGAAAGAAAATTGCAGTAATCAACTTATTAGGAAGAGTGGATATAAACATCCTAACAGACAATCCATTTTTAATGTCTAAAGAAATAATATCAAATATAGAGCCTGAAGTTGATATGGTATTTGTTGATTTTCATGCTGAAGCAACAGCAGAAAAGGAAGCATTAGGATATTATTTAGATGGAAAAGCAACTGCTGTATTTGGAACTCATACACATGTACAAACAGCAGATGAAAAGATATTACCACAAGGGACTGGATATATAACTGATATAGGAAAAACAGGTCCGATACATTCTATAATTGGAATGGATATGTCAGTTTCATTTAAAAGATTTGAAACATCAATGCCTGAAAGATATAGATTAGCAGAAGGAGAATGCGAATTAAGAGGCGTTATTTTTGAAATTGATGATGAAACTAACAAAGTTACAGAAATAAAAAGAGTAGTAAAATAATTGAGAGTTTAAGAATTTACTGATTTGAAAATTTGAAAATTTGATAA
>JAFTFU010000033.1 GCA_017458285.1 Clostridia bacterium
AATAGGAATATTTTCAGGTGTAATAGCAAATGCAGTAGTAATTGTAGGAATGATAAAATTATTTGGAATGTCTAATGAATTAGGTTCATCTTTACTTCCAAAATCAATCACAACACCAATAGCTCTAGGAGTTGTACAAGAAATAGGAGGAATTTCCTCAATTACAGTATTTGCAGTTATATTATCAGGAATAATTGGAGCTGTGATTGCCCCAACATTATTCAAACTATTGAGAATTAAAGAAGACATATCTCAAGGATTAGCATGCGGAACTGCTTCACACGGTTCTGGAACTACTACAGCTTTAGAATTAGGCGAAGTTCAAGGAGCTATGAGTGGCTTGGCAATTACTGTAACAGGACTAATTACAGTAATAGTAGCACCAATTGTAAATAGTATATTTTTCTAAAAACAACATTTTGAGTGAGAGAGCAGAAAAAATGCGTCTCTGAGAAAAAATGTTAA
Organism: Clostridia bacterium; assembly: GCA_017458285.1. Classification (GTDB taxonomy): domain Bacteria; phylum Bacillota; class Clostridia; order TANB77; family CAG-508; genus CAG-269. Next base: position 466 of record JAFTFU010000033.1, read on the forward strand.
AATAAAAAAATACATATATAAAAGATGAATTGTAAAAAATAAAAACAGTTCATCTTTTTTGAAATTAATTTCACATGTGCCTAAAAACGTAATAAATTTCATATAGCAGTTCATTAAATTTTCATAAACTATTTATTTTTTAAAATAAATGTGTTATACTATTTAAGCAAAAAAGAGAAAAACAATAAAATATACACAATAGGAGAGGAGAAAAAATTAAAAATGAAAATAGGAATAGTAGGACTTCCAAACGTAGGAAAAAGTACAATGTTTAATAGCATCACAAAAGCAGGTGCAGAATGTGCAAACTATCCATTTTGTATAATAGAGCCAAATGTAGGAGTAGTAGCAGTACCAGATGAAAGAATAGACAAATTAGCAGAAATGTATAAACCAGAAAAAGTAACAAAAGCGGTAATAGAATTTGTAGACATAGCAGGTTTAGTAAAAGGAGCAAGTAAAGGAGAAGGCCTTGGAAACAAATTCTTATCACACATAAGAGAAGTAGACAGCATAGTAGAAGTAGTAAGATGTTTCGAAGACCAAAATATTGTGCATGTAGACGGAAGTATAAATCCAATAAGAGATATAGAAACAATAAATTTTGAATTGATTTTTGCTGATATAGAAACAATTGAAAAAAGATTAGATAAAGCAAAAAAGATGTTAAAATCAGACAAAAAATATCAAGCTGAAATAGATTTATTAGAAAAAATAAAAACACAATTAGAAGCAGGAAAACCAGCAAGAAGTTTAGAATATAATGATGAAGAAAAAGAAATACTAAAAGATATGTTTTTATTAACAATAAAACCAATTTTATATATAGCAAATGTATCAGAAGAAGACTTAGAAAATCCATATAACAATCAATATGTAAAACAAGTTGAAGAATATGCAAAACAAGAAAATGCAGAAATAATTCCACTTTGTGTAAAAGTTGAAGAAGAATTAGCATCGCTAGAAGATGACGACAAAAAAGAAATGTTAGAAGCATTAGGATTAGAAGAATCTGGATTAAACAAATTAATCAAAAAAAGTTATGATTTATTAGGATTAATGTCATTTTTAACAGCAGGAGAGCCAGAAGTTAGGGCGTGGACAATAAAAAAAGGAACAAAAGCTCCACAAGCAGCTGGAAAAATACATTCAGACATAGAAAGAGGATTCATAAAAGCAGATGTTGTTTCATATAATGATTTAATAAAAGAAGGAACAATGCAAGCGGCAAGAGAAAAAGGATTAGTACGTTCAGAAGGAAAAGAATATATAATGCAAGATGGAGATATTGTACTATTTAAATTTAACGTGTAATATAAATGTAATATAAATGAAACAAAAAATTAATAATAAAATATAAAAAAAGACTTGAAAAAAATCAAAAAATATAGTATAAATAATAGAGAGTGTAAAATAATAAAAGAAGAGAGAGGTAATTTTATATGACAAAATCAAACAAAATATTTATTAGTTTAATAGCAGTAATGTTAATTTTAGTAGTAGCTTTAGTAGCTAGCCCAATTAGTTTTGGAGCAGCAATAGACATAAATAATACTTTAAATAATTCAGCAGACAATAGTGCTGCTAATACAGATAATAATTCAGTTGAAGATTTAACAAATTCATTAAGCAGTGGAAACACAAACAATAATGCAAATAATAACGCAAGCAACAATGCAAACAATAATGCAAGCAACAACGCAAACATCAATACAAATAATAATGCAAGTAACAATGCAAACAACAACACAAATAACAATACAAACAATAACACAAACAATAACACAAACTCAAGCACATATTCACAAAATACAAACTTACCAAAAACAGGTATAGAAGAAAGTGCAGGATTAATAATTGCAGCTATAGTAGTATGCGGAGTAGTAGGAGTAATTGCATATATAAAAATGAATTACTATAATGTTTAAAAAAAGCTTGCAAAATTAAAAAAAACGTTGTATAATATACAAAGTAACATAAAGAGCAGTAAGAGTGGGAACAAATCCCACTCTTAACTTTTGCAAGGAGGGGAAGAAATTGGCAAATATAGAAAATAGAGTAGAAACTCTTTTAAAAAACAAAATAGAAGAAATAGGATATGAACTATATGATGTAGAATATGCAAAAGAAGGAAAAAATTACTTTTTAAGAATATTTATAGACTCTATAAATGGAATAAACTTAGAAGATTGTGAAAAAGTAAGCAACGAAATAAACGATATGTTAGATGAAGCAAATATAATATCAGACCAATACTTTTTAGAAGTATCATCACCAGGAATAGAAAAAATACTTAGAAAAGATAAACACGTAGAAGGCAACATTGGAAAAGAAGTAGAAATAAAACTATTCAAAAAAGATGAAAACGGAAAAAAAGAATATAAAGGAAAAATAAAAACATTTGACGAACAAAAAATTAAAATTGAAACACAAAATCAAGAAATAGAAATAAACAGAAAAGACATAGCACAAATAAAAACAGTATATAACTGGGAAGAATAAAAAAGAAAGGGTGGAAAATAAAAAAATGAAAGCAATTGATAACAAAGAATTAATATTAGCATTAGACGAATTAGAAAATGAGAAAGGAATAAAAAAGGAATATCTATTAGAAGCGATAGAAACAGCACTAGTAACAGCATATAAAAGAAACTTTGATGCATTAGACAATGTAAAAATAGTAATGGATAAACAAACAGGAGCAACACATGTATATTCGATAAAAGAAGTAATGGAAATAGCAAAAGACGATGCATTAGAAATAAGCGTAGAAGATGCAAGAAAAATAGATAAAGACGCAAACATAGGAGATTCAGTAGAAGTAGAAATAGTACCAAAAGATTTTGGAAGAATAGCTGCACAAACAGCAAAACAAGTAATTGTACAAAAACTACGTGAAGTAGAAAGAGACATAATATTTACAGAATTTAATGACAGAAAAGGAGAAATTGTTTCAGGAATAATACAAAAAGCTGACAAAAACATAGTAGTATTAGACTTAGGAAAACTAGAAGGAATAATGCCAACAAAAGAGCAAATGCCAACAGAAAGTTATCATGTAAATGACAAAATAAAAGGATATGTATTATCAGTAGAAAGAGGAGAAAAAGGAGCACCACAAGTAATAGTATCAAGAAGTCATCCAGACTTTGTAAGAAAATTATTAGAATTTGAAATTCCAGAAATATATGAAGGATTAATTGAAATAAAAAGTGTATCAAGAGATGCTGGTTCAAGAAGCAAGGTTGCAGTATATTCAAAAAATCCTGATATAGATCCAGTAGGTTCATGTGTAGGAGCAAGAGGAATACGTATACAAAACGTAATAAATGAATTAAATGGAGAAAAAATAGACGTAATAGAATGGAATAGTGACCCATCAATATTTATAGCAACAAGTTTATTACCTGCAAAAATATTAGCGGTAGATATAAAAGAAGACAAAAAATTCGCACAAGTAATAGTTCCAGACGACCAATTATCATTAGCAATAGGAAAAGCTGGTCAAAACGTAAGATTAGCAGCAAGACTAACAGATTGGAAAATAGATATAAAAACAGAAACACAATTTAGAGAAATGTTAGCAAATGGAGAAAGCGTTGAAGAAGAAAAAAATGATGGAAGTATAGAATCTAAAAACGTTGAAAATGAAGATGCTGAATAAAATAAAAAGAAAGGAAATTGTGTATGAAAAAAATTCCACAAAGAAGTTGTGCAATATGTAGAGAAAAAAAAGACAAAAACGAATTGATAAGAATAGTAAAAAACAAAGAAAATGAAGTAAAAATAGACCAAACAGGAAAACAACCAGGAAGAGGAGCATATATTTGTAATAATGTTCAATGTATAGAAAAAGCAAAGAAAAATAAAGGGTTAGAAAGAAGTTTAGATATAAAAATTGAAGAATCAATTTATGATGAATTAATTGAATTAATAAATAGGGGGTGAAATTATTGGAAAAAGTAAAAATTTATGAAATTGCCAAAAAATTAGGCGTAGCAAGCAAAGAAGCATTAGAAGTAGCACTTAGCTTAAATATAGAAGCTAAAAGTCATTTAAGTAGTATAAGTTTAGAAGATGCTAAAAAATTAGAAGATAAACTACAATCAAAAGATGTAAAAGGGCAAAAAGAAGAAAAAAAGGCTAAAAAGTCTGAAGAAAAAAATGAAACTCCAGTAATTATAAGAAGAGAGGTTATAATTGCGGAGGAAAAAGAGAAAGAAAAAGAAGAGCAAAAAGTAAAACACGAAAAAAGACAAAATTCAATTGGATTTGTAGAAAGAAAACAAAATGACTATAACATAGTTTATAGAAATAAACCACAAAAACCAATGACTGTAAATGAATTATTTGGAATAAAGCCAAAAACAGAAGAAGTAAAACCAGAAAAGGTTGAAGAAGAAAAAGAAATCAAAGAAGCAAAAGAAATTAAAGAAGAAGTAAAACCAGAAGTAAAAGGGGAAAAAGAAGTAAAACAAGAAGTTATGGAAGTAAAAGAAGATATCAACAAACAAGAAAATAATACAAATAGTTATAACAAAAATAAAAGCAGTTTTGGCGCACAAAACAGTAGAGAAAAATTTAACAGTTCAAACAGAGAAAATAGATACAATTCTCAAAATAAAACAGGATATAATAACCAAAATAGAGATAGATTTGGCTCAAACAGAACTGGATATAATTCACAAAATAATGGCTCTCAAAATGGTTATAGAAACAATCAAAGTGGACAAAATAACTTTAGAAATAATAATCAAAGCGGAAAAAGATTTGACCAAAAACCAAACGGAAACTATAATCAAAATGGAAAATTTGGAAACAAAGATAACAAATTTGGAAAAAAACCACTTGATGAAAAAGGAATTGAAAAAAATATCAAAAACATTATGTCCGCTGATATGGGAGATAAAGAAGCTGGAAGAGAAAGAGAATACAATAAATCTTTAGACAAACAAAAAGAAATAAATAAATTTGATAGTAACAAAGTAGCTAAAAAAACGAGCAAATCAAGAAGAAATGAATCAGGAGAAATAAACGAACATAAACTAAAAGGATTAAAAAGAACAGACAGTTTATCAAACATGTTTAATGAACAAGACGGTGGAATGCTTGATTATTATGATTTATCAAGACAAAAAGGAAGAAAAGGAAAGAAGAAACAAAAAGAAGAAACAGCTCCACGTAACAAACAAAAAATATTCCAATTAACAGAAATAACAATTCCAGAAAACATAACTGTAAAAGACTTAGCAGCAGAGCTAAAGAAAACAACAGCAGAAGTTATAAAGAAATTATTAGGTTATGGAGTAATGGCAACAATAAACAATGAAATTGATTTTGATACAGCATATTTAATAGCACAAGAATTTGGTGTAGAAGCAAAGAAAAAAGAAGTTGTAACAGAAGAAGATATCTTATTTGACGAGACAGAAGACAAAGAAGAAGAATTAGAAGCTCGTCCACCAGTTGTAGTAGTTATGGGACACGTAGACCATGGAAAAACTTCACTTCTAGATGCAGTTAAGAAAACAAACGTAATAGAAGGAGAAGCAGGAGGAATAACACAACATATTGGTGCATATAAAGTAAAAATAAATGATAGAGAAATAACATTCTTAGACACACCAGGACACGAAGCATTTACAGCAATGAGAGCAAGAGGTGCACAAATAACAGATATAGCAATACTTGTAGTTGCAGCAAATGACGGTGTAATGCCTCAAACAGTAGAAGCTATAAACCATGCAAAATCAGCAGGAATACCAATAATAGTCGCAATAAACAAAATCGATTTACCAGATGCAAATATTGAAAGAGTAAAACAAGAATTAATGAATTACGAACTAGTACCAGAAGAATGGGGAGGAGACACAATATTTGTACCAATTTCAGCAAAACAAAATATGAATATAGACCAATTATTAGAAATGGTAATATTACAAGCTGATGTATTAGAACTAAAAGCAAATCCTAAAAAACAATCAAAAGGTGTAGTAATAGAAGCAAGACTAGATAAAAACAGAGGACCGATAGCATCAATGCTTGTACAAAGAGGAACACTAGATGTAGGAGACACAATAGTTGTAGGATCTTCAATTGGTAGAATTAGAAGCATGACAGACGATAAAGGAAAGAAAGTTAAAAAAGCCGGACCTTCAACACCAGTTGAAATAATGGGATTAACAGAAGTTCCAGAAGCTGGAGACACATTCTACGAAGTAAAAGATGAAAAAACAGCAAAACACTTAATAGAAAGAAGAAAACGTCAAGCAAGAGAAAAATCAATAAATGCAACAACAAAAGTAACATTAGACAATTTATTCAGTCAAATGGAAGAAGGAAACTTAAAAGTATTAAACTTAATAGTAAAAGCAGACGTTCAAGGATCAGTTGAGGCAATAAAACAATCAATGGAAAAATTATCAAATGAAGAAGTAAGAGTAAAAGTAATCCATAGTGCTGCAGGAGCTGTTACAGAATCAGATGTAATTTTAGCAAAAGTTTCAAATGCTATAATCATTGCATTCAATGTAAGACCGGTATCTACAGCAAAAGACATGGCTGAAAAAGATGAAGTAGAAATAAAACAATACTCTGTAATATATCAAGCAATAGAAGATGTAGAATCAGCAATGAAAGGAATGTTAGCACCAAAATATATTGAAAAAGTAATAGGTAATGCAGAAGTAAGACAAATATTTAAAATTTCAAATGTTGGAACAATTGCAGGAGCGTATGTTACAAATGGTAAAGTTGAAAGACATGCAGGAGTTAGAATTATACGTGAAAACGTAGTAATACATGAAGGAAAACTTGCAACATTAAAAAGATTTAAAGATGATGCAAGAGAAGTTACAAAAGGATTTGAATGTGGAATTCAAATCGAAGATTACAATGATATTAAAGAAGGAGATATCATTGAAGTATACATTTTAGAGGAAGTGAAAAGATAATGCCAAATAAAAATAACAATAGGCAAGGAAGAATTGACGAAGAATTCAAAAAAGAATTAAGCCAAATTATAAGCTTTGAATTAAAAGAACCAAAAATAACAGGAATGGTAAGTGTTACAAGAGTAAAAGTTACACCAGACTTAAAATACGCAAAAGTCTGGGTAAGCATATTAAATGCTAAAAGCAATGAAGAAACCTTAGAAGGATTAAAGAAAACAGCAGGTTTTATGAGAACTGAATTAGCAAAAAGAATTAATTTACGTAACACACCAGAATTATCTTTTGTTATTGATGATTCATTAGAATATGGAGCAAGAATCGATAGTATATTAAAAGATATTAATAAAGGGTAAAATTAGTTTGAAAAAATATTTTTCAAGCAGCGGAAAGGAAAAAGACAATGACATTAGACAATATATTTGAAGAAATAAAAAAAGCAGAAAAAATCGTATTATTAACACATGAAACTCCAGATGGAGATGCAATAGGGAGTACATTGGCAATGAAATTTGCTTTAGAACAACTACAAAAGCAAGTAGATATAATAATTCCTAAATATGCAAAAGTGTTTGAATTTTTACCAGGAACAGACCAAATAAAAAAAGAAAGCTCTATAGAAAAATATGATTTGGCAATTGCACTAGATTGTGCAGATTTAAAAAGATTAGTAGGCGGAGAAAAATACTTTTCTCCAGCCAAATCTAAAATTGTAATAGACCATCATGGAAGTAACACGATGTTTGGAGATTACAACTTTGTAAATCCAGTAGCACCAGCTTGCTGCGAGGTATTGATAGGCATGTTCGAATATTTTGGAATAGATATTTCAATTGATTTAGGAACATGCATAATCACAGGAATAATAACAGATACAGGAGGATTCCAATATTCAGGAGTAACAGCAGAAACATTTGAATTTGCAGCAGAACTATTACAAAAAGGTGTAAACATATCTGAAGTTTATAAAAAAGTATTTAAAACAAGAACAAAAGCAAACTTTGAGCTTTCTAAACTTGCCTCAGACAGAATGGAATTTTTAGAAAACGGAAAAGTAACATTTACATATATAAATGCTGAAGACTTAAAAAATGTAAACGCAGAAGAAGGAGACCATGAAGGGTTAGTTGAACTTGGAAGAGAAATTGAAGGAGTAGAAGTTGCAGTATTTATAAGAGAAAAAGAAAACAGCAACGGATACAAAGTATCTTTACGTTCAAATGACTATGTAAATGTATCAGATGTTGCAATGATGTTAGGTGGCGGAGGTCACGTAAAAGCAGCAGGATGTTTTGTTGCAGGAACAGTACAAGAAGTAAAAAACAAAATATTATCAGAAATAAGGAAAGTATTGTAATGGATGGAATATTGATAATAAACAAACCACAAGGGAGTACATCTCATGATATTGTGTATAAAGTAAAAAAGATGCTTAGCGAAAAAGTTGGGCATACTGGAACTTTAGACCCAAATGCAACAGGTGTACTTCCTTTGCTAATTGGAAAAGGAACATTATGTTCAAAATATTTAATAAATCATGATAAAATATATGAAGTAAAATTAAAATTAGGGATAAAAACAGACACAGCAGATATTGAAGGAAAAGCAATTGAAGAAAAAGAAGTACCTAAAAATTCTTTAGATGAAGAAAATGTAAAAAATATCTTAAAAACATTTTTAGGAAAACAAGAGCAAAAGCCACCTATGTATTCAGCAATAAAAGTAAAAGGAAAAAAGCTATATGAATATGCAAGAAAGGGACAAGTTGTTGAAATAGAGCCACGAAAAATAGAAATTTATGAAATAAACTTAAATAGCATAAATGTAGCAAAAAAAGAAATTAACTTTACAGTACACTGCTCAAAAGGAACTTATATACGTTCACTTTGCGAAGATATTGCAGAAAAACTTGAAACTGTTGGATTTATGAAAAATTTAAACCGCACAAAAGTAGGAAACTTTTCAATCAATCAATCAACAACTTTGGAGCAATTTGAAAAAGATCTACCAACAGGACATTTTGGTCTTATTACTATTGAGGAATTTTTTAGCGATAAAAACGATATTAAACTTAATGCAAATAAAATGAAACATTTTATAAATGGTGTGAAAATTACTTTTAAGCTTCCAGATGGTATTTATAAAATTTATGATGAATTTGGCACTTTTATTGGTATTGGGATTGTAGAAAAAGGTTTGCTAAAAAGAGATATTGTAATATAAGACTAAAGTGAAAATTAAAAATCAATTATGAAAAAGCTCCGCAAACGGAAAAATATCGCAAAAAAATTGCAAAAAGCACTTGAAATATGCCAAAAATGTGATATAATAGTTAGCGTAAAAAACACATAGAAAGAGTATTTAGAGGAGTGCCTAAAATAAAGGTCTTTAAATGCAAAGAAATTCTATGGAAGAAATAACAAAAGGGAGGAATTAGAAATGGCAGTAGTTGCAATGAAACAATTACTAGAAGCAGGTGTTCACTTTGGACATCAAACAAGAAGATGGGATCCAAGAATGGCAGAATACATATTCCAAGCTAGAAATGGAATACACATCATCGATTTACAAAAAGCTTCAAAGAAAATAGATGAAGCATATGCATTCATCAAAGAACAAGTTGAAGAAGGGAAAACAGTTTTATTTGTAGGAACAAAAAAACAAGCACAAGAGTGCATGAAAGAAGCTGCAATAAAATGTGGAATGTACTATGTTGACCAAAGATGGTTAGGTGGTATGTTAACAAACTTTGACACAATCAAATCAAGAGTACAAAGATTAAAAGACTTAGAACAAATGGAACAAGACGGAACATTTGAAGTTTTACCTAAAAAAGAAGTAATAAACTTAAAGAAAGAAATGGAAAAACTAGAAAACAACTTAGGTGGAATAAAAGAAATGGACAAATTACCAGGAGTTATATTCTTAGTAGACCCTAAAAAAGAAAGAATAGCTGTATTAGAAGCAAAAAGATTAAATATACCAACAGTAGGAATTGTAGACACAAACTGCAATCCAGAAGATTTAGATTACCCAATTCCAGCAAACGATGACGCTATAAGAGCAGTTAAATTAATAGCTGACGTTATGGCAAATGCTGTAATTGAAGGAAAACAAGGAGAAAGTTTTGACGGAGAAGCAGAACAACAAGTAGTTGAAGAAGAACCAACAACTATGGAAGAATTAGTAGCTTCAGTTGAAGAATAATATTCTCAAATTCAAAGAAACAAACGGGTTTGGGGCAAAAGCTCCGAACCTATATTTATAAAGGAGGAATTTTAAAATGATTACAGCTGCATTAGTTAAAGAACTAAGAGAACAAACAGGAGCAGGGATGATGGACTGCAAAAAAGCATTAACAGAAACAGACGGAAATTTAGAAAAGGCTGCTGAATACTTACGTGAAAAAGGAATTTCAAAAGCTGCAAAAAAATCTGGAAGAATTGCTGCAGAAGGATTAGTTGAAGCATACATTTCAGAAGACGGAAAAGTTGGAGCAGTAGTTGAAGTAAATGCAGAAACAGACTTTGTTGCAAAAAATGATGAATTCAAAACATTTGTTGCAGACGTTGCAAAACAAGTTGCTACAACAAATCCAGCAACAGTTGAAGATTTATTAGCTGAAAAATCAAATTCAGTAGAAGGAAAAACAGTACAAGAAGTTTTAATTGAAAAAATCGCTACAATAGGTGAAAATATGTCAATTAGAAGATTCAAAAGATTTGAAACAACTGAAGGAATGATTTCAAAATACATCCACGGAGATGGAAAAATTGCTGTATTATTAAACACAACAAACGCAGACGAAGTTTTAGCAAAAGACATTTGTATGCAAATTGCCGCTGCAAGACCAGAATTTGTTGACAGAGCTTCTGTACCAGCTGAAAGAGTTGAAAAAGAAATGGAAATCCTTAAAGCACAAGCTATGAATGAAGGAAAACCAGCTGAAATAGCAGAAAAAATGGTACAAGGAAGAATCGGAAAATTCTATGGAGAAATCTGCTTAGTAGAGCAACCATTTGTTAAAAATCCAGATGAAAAAGTTTCTAAATTATTAGAAGCTAAAGGAGCTTCAATAGTAGAATTCGCAAGATTCGAAAAAGGTGAAGGAATCGAGAAAAAAGAAGAAAACTTCGCAGAAGAAGTTATGAATCAATTAAAATAAAACCAAAAAACACATTTTGTATGAGTTAATTTAAACCTGTACAAAATGTGTCTTTTTTATGAATTAAGTTCTGCCCATCTAGCTATTTTTAAATTTTTATAATTTTCCAAAACAACTGAATACTTTCCATATTCTTCTTCCCATAATGCCTCCGGAATTTTATCAAAAGCCTCAAAAATCTGCTCTGCCTCTTTAAGAAAAACAATTTGTTCTTGAGGAGACATTCTATCATACTTTTTTGAATAGCTGTAAATACTATCTAAAACTTGGTTAGCCTCAATAAAGCTCCAAAAATCTTTTATGTTTATTCCAAATAATTTTAATTGAAAAACTGCATACGCAAGTAACGCAACAATCAATAATAATAAAATATATATAATATAAAAAATAATCATTTCAAACACCTCATTTTATTGATAAATTCAAATTTCCAAATCATTTATATTATACCATAATTTTACAAAAAGTGCAAATTTTGAAAAAAGTCTTGCCAAAAGAACAAAAGTATGTTATAGTAAGGGCACACAAAGTTGAAAACAAGGAGGAAAAGTTATGAAAATTAAAGTAACAGGAAAAGAACTAAAGGTAACAGAAGCTATGAATGACTATGTTGAAAAAAAATTAGCAAGAATAGAAAAATATTTTGAGGTAGCAGAAGCAGAAGTAACATTAAAAACAGAAAGAAATGAGCAAATTGCAGAAATATATGTATATGCAAATGGAGAAACATATAGAGCTGTAACTGAAGACAAAGATATGTATGCATCAATAGACAAAGATGTAGACATATTAGAAGGACAAATAAGAAAAGCAAAAACAAGAAAAGAAAAAATGTTAAAAGATTCAACATTAAAAGGAATAGAAGTTAAATCAGAAGAAAAACCAGAAGTAAAAGATGAAATTGTAAAAACATCATATTACTCAATCAAACCATTAACACCAGAAGATGCAAAACTTGCATTACAAGAAGTACCAACACACAACTTCTTAGCATTCATAAATGTTGACACAGGAAAAGTAAATGTAATCCACAAATTAAAAGATGGAAAAAATTATGGCTTAGTAGAACCAGAAGCATAGAAAAATTAAATATTATCAAGAGTGGACGAGAGAATCGGCTTTATGACTCCACAGCAACCTATTAAAAAATAAGGTGCTAATACCGACAAAGTATGAAAGTGCTTTGGCTGATAATTAAAACAAAAAAGTTATTAACCTTTGCACGAATTGTATGTGCAGAGGTTTTTATATTTGCAATCAAATTTAGCTAAATCTCAAGGTTGATTGTCAAGAGTTTGAGTGGAAAACTCAAAGTTTTACTATGTTCTTTCAATCATCTATGAACTTTTAATCAGAAAAGAAATGGTATAGCTAAAAAAAATAGAAAAAATTAAGGAAAGGAGAAAGGTGTTAGAAACATCTAACATCCACAAGAAAATATGAGAAAATTATTCACATCAGAAAGCGTAACAGAGGGACATCCAGATAAATTATGCGATTTTATATCAGATAGCGTATTAGATGCATACCTAGAAAAAGATTCAAATGCAAGAGTTGCTTGCGAAACTGTAGCAGGAAAAGGAGAAATAGTAGTAACAGGAGAAATATCATCTACGGCAGAAGTAGATATAGAACAAATAGTAAGACAAGCCATAAAAGAAATAGGATATGAGAATGAAAAAACAGACATAGACTATAGAACATGCAAAGTACATATTAATGTATCAAAACAATCAGCAGATATTGCGTTAGGAGTAGACAAGTCACTAGAAGAAAAAACAGGAGAAAATATCATTTCAGAAGGAGCAGGAGACCAAGGGTTAATGTTTGGATATGCATGTGACGAAACTGAAAATTTAATGCCAATGCCAATATATTTAGCACATAAATTATCAAAAAGATTAACTGATGTAAGAAAGAAAAATATTATAGATTACTTAAGACCTGACGGCAAAGTTCAAGTAACAGTTGAGTACGAAAATGGTATACCCCTAAGAGTTCATACAATTGTAGTATCAACACAACATCTCGAAAATGTAGACTTGGAAACTCTAAAAAAAGACATTAAAGAAAAAGTAATAAATGAAGTAGTACCACAAAATCTTTTAGACGAAAACACAAAATATTTTATAAACCCAACAGGAAGATTTGTAATCGGCGGACCGTTAGGGGACAGCGGCTTAACTGGTAGAAAAATAATTGTAGACACATATGGAGGATATGCAAGACACGGTGGAGGAGCTTTTTCTGGAAAAGATCCAAGCAAAGTAGACAGGTCAGCATCATATATGGCAAGACATTTAGCTAAAAACGTTGTAGCAAATAAATTAGCTAAAAAATGTGAAATTCAAATTGCATATGCTATAGGCGTAGCGAAACCGGTTGCAATATATGTTGAAACTTTCGGAACAGGGAAAATTCCTGAAGAAAAAATTGCAGAGAGAATTAATGAAAAATTCGACTTAACTCCGAGAGGAATAATTAATTATTTAGATTTACAAAAACCAATTTACAGATTAACAACCAACTACGGACACTTTGGAAAAGAAGACCTTTCATGGGAAAAAGTAATTAAATTATAAGGTTGAAAAATAATTTATCTATGTTATAATATATACAAAGAAATGGGAAAAATAAAACTTATACGAGGAGGTATGAGAAATATGGATAAATTAAGCAAACTACCATATTCATTTAAAGATGATATACAAAAAGCCATTAAGATATTAAAAGAAAACGGAGCAGAAGAAGTATTTATTTTTGGCTCTATTGCTAATGGAAAATTTAATGAGAATTCTGATATAGACATAGCAATAAAAGGATTAGAAAAAAAAGATTTTTATAGAGTTGCAAGTATATTAATGTTTGAACTTGAAAATCAATTTGATCTTATAGACTTAGATGATAAAGAAAATCGTTTTTCACAGATGCTATTAAGTGTAGGAGGATTATTGAAAGTTGGATAATTTAATAAAGGAACAAATTAAATTTAAAATAAAGGATATTGATAAATTATTTGCGGAATATGAATTAATATTTCAAAAAATAAAAGCAGAAAAGCCAGATTTATTTGATATGACAATTTTAGGAAGTGTATTACATTCTTTTTATAACGGATTAGAAAACATATTTGAAATAATAGCTAAAAATATTGATGGAATTGTTCCAAGCGGTAATAAATCACATCAAGAATTATTGCATCAAATGGCTAGCAAAAATAATAATAGAAATGAAATAGTTGATGAGGAATTGTATTTAAAATTGCGAGAATATGTTACTTTTAGACATTTTTATAGACATGCATATTCTTTCCAATTAGATTGGGATAAAATGGAAAACTTGGTTGACGATATATATATGGTTTGGGAAAATGTAAAAGAATCATTAGAAGTTTTTATGAAAAATGAAGATGAAAAATAAGGCAGGAAATCAAATCCTGCCTTTATGTATTCTAAAATCGAATAATAAAACCAAAACTTAACTTCCTGCAAATTAATTAAAAACTATAAATTAAATTCAAGTAAAACCTATTTCATAGAATTTTCAGCTTGTTGTATTAATTTTCTAACCATGTTTCCACCTATTCTACCAGCGTCTCTAGCAGAGATGTCACCATTGTAACCTTCTTTTAAGTTAACACCTACTTCGCTTGCAACTTCATATTTAAATTTCTCTAAAGCTGATTGAGCTTCTGGAACTACTTTTTTATTTGAGTTTGTCATATTTTTCACCCCCTGAATAATTCGTGTATTAAAAAAAGCTATTGCTTTTTCTAAACTTATGATGTACAATTTGAAAAAAAATACTCAGGAAAAATAAGGAAAAAACAAAATGAACTCAGACAAAAAGTTAAAATAAAAAATACACATTTTGAATCAGAGAGCAGAAAAAATGCGTCACTGAGACAAAAAGTTAAAATTAAAAAATACACATTTTGAATCAGAGAGCAGAAAAATTGCGCCACTGAGACAAAAAGTTAAAATAAAAAAATGCACATTTTGAATCAGAGAGCAAAAAAATTGCGCCACTGAGACAAAAAGTTAAAATTAAAAAAATGCACATTTTGAATCAGAGAGCAAAAAAATTGCGCCACTGAGACAAAATGTTAAAAATAAAAATAATACAATGTAATGGTGTAACCTAAACTGTAAAAATTTATAAAGTATAAAAACAAAGGAGAAAAAAATATGCACAAATTAGTAGCAATCGATTTAGATGGAACATTATTAAACAAAAATGGAATAATAACAAATAAAACAAAACAAATTTTAAATCAAATAATAAAAGAAAAACAAATTCAAATAGTATTAGCATCAGGAAGACCAATAGATTCTATAAAAACAATTTCAAAAGAAATCGGAAATTTACAGTACCTAATTGCGGGAAATGGTGCTGCAATTTATGATATCCAAAAAGAAGAAATAATATATCAAAAATTCTTAAAAAAACAAAAAGCTATACAAATTGCAAAAATATGTGAAGAAAATAGTATTTACTATAACATATACACATCAAAAGAAATAATAACAAATAAATTAAAATGCAATGTATTAGTTTATCATAAAGAAAATCAAATGAAATCCGAAAAAAACAAAACCAAAATAAACATAGTAGAAAATGTAGAAAAGTATTTGCAAGAAAAAGAAGAAGTTGAAATATTAAAAATAACAGTATGTGATGAAAACGAAACGATATTTAAATCAATATTACAAAAACTAAAGAAAATAAAAGGAATAGAAGTTTTAGAAATATCGCATATGTCAAGAAAAATAATCCAACAAGGTACAAACGAAATACCAATAAACTATTTTTATACAGAAATAACATTAAAAGACATAGATAAATGGAATGCCATAGAATTTTTAATAAACAAACTAAATATAAAAAAAGAAGAAGTAATTGCAATAGGAGATAATTTAAACGACAAAAAAATGATAGAAAATTCAGGACATGGAATGGCAATGAAAGGAAGTACACCTGAAATAACAAAAATTGCCAATTCCGTAACGAATTTTGACAACAATCATGATGGGGCAGCAGAAAAATTATTAGAAATTTTAAATAACGAATACTAAATAATCAAAAATAAACATAGTAATAAAAAATAGAAGTTATAAAGAAAGCTAGAATTGATAAAAAATAGAATCAACGAAGAAATATTACAAAAATATTACAGAAATATTAAAAAAACATTACATGGAACAAAAGTATTGATTTGTCGAAAGAAATAAGTTAAAATAGAATATGTACGTATATTGTAAAATCCAGTACAAATAAGGAGGAATTAAAATGGCAACAAATCCAATGAAAAGGAAATCAAATAACGCATTTTTACTAGGAGTGTTAGTAACATTATTGATATCAGCATGCATAATAGCATTTCTATTATTACAAATGAAAAAGATGAGTGAGGAAATATCTAGTGAAGAAGATCCACTAGTTAATGTAATAGCTTTAACAAAAAATGTACAATCAGGACAAGAAATAACAGATGATATGCTAAAAACATTAACAATAAAGAAAAGTATGTTACCTGGAGATGCAGAATCAAATTTTGATAGATTTAGCAATTACAAATTAACAACTGCAGATGGAAAAGAAATAGAAACACTATTAGATGAAAACAATCAAGCTGTTATGTACATAATAAACGGAACAAATAAAAATGATAAAACAAGATTATATAAAGAAGCAAATTCAAACGACTATTATACATTAACAAATCAAAACGAAAAACAATATGTAAAATTAAATACATCAGCATTAATAGCAAAAATCAACATGGCAGAAAACACAGTATTAACATTAGACATGGTAGCAAAAAGTGATGAAACAATAACAGATGATGTAAGAAGACAAGAATATAACTGCATAGTTTTACCATTAGATTTACAAACAAATAACTATATAGATGTAAGATTAATGTTACCAAACGGACAAGATTTTATAGTAGTAGCAAAAAAACAAGTAACAGTTCCATTAAATACTGACGGAACAACAAATGAAGATACAATTTGGATGAACTTATCAGAAGACGAAACATTAACAATGTCAAGTGCAATTGTAGAAGCATTTAAAATAACAGGTGCAAAATTATATGCAACAGTATATACAGATGCAGGAATGCAAGAACCAGCAACACCAACATATCCTGTAAATGCTGAAGCAACAGCTTTAATACAAAACAACCCAAATATTTTACAAGAAGCAAAAGACAAATTATATCAAAGATATACACAAGAATTCCAAAACATGAGAAACAACGAAATAAATCAAGCAATACAAGCACAAGAAGATGCAGACGCAAACTATCAAGAACAAATGCAAGAAAGCATAACAAAATCAAAAGAAGACAGACAAAAATATTTACAAACAGTAACACAATATTAATATTAAATTAATCAAGGGCATATATGCCCTTGCAAAATATTAAAAGAAAAGTGGTTGGAAAAACATTCCAACTACAGTATATATTAAGAAAGGACAGAAGATGAAAAAAGTAGGATTTATTGGAGGATGTGATAAATCAGATTTAATTATGTATGTAGCGAGTATTCTCTCAAAGATGCAAAAAAAAGTATTGGTTTTAGATGCAACAAGACTTCAAAAAATAAAATATATAATTCCGAAGATAGAACCTGCAGCTTCATATATAACTGAATTTGAAAAAATAGACGTAGCAATAGGATTTAGAAATATAAGTAATGTTGAAGAATATTTAGGAGAAAAACTAAAATATGATATTGTATTAATAGATATAGATACTGCAAGAGCGATAAAAGAAAATTATATAACAAATGTAGATTTAAATTATTTTGTATCAACATTTGACATGTATTCATTAAAAAAAGGAATAGAAATATTAGGAAGATTTGAACAACCACTAAATTTAACAAGAATACTATATGATATTGAGCCAAATAAAGAAGATGAGGAATATTTAAATTTCTTATCACTTGGAAAAAAAGTAGTATGGACAGATGAAATAATATATTTCTTACAAGAAAATGGAGATAGCAGAGCAATAATGAACAATCAAAGATTAGGCAAAATAAAATTTTCTAATATGAGCAGTATTTTTAAAGAAAATATAGCATATATTGTTCAACAAATTGACGATGGAGCAACAACAAAACAAATAAAAACTATAATCAAAAACTCAGATTAAAACTTAAGCAAGAAAGGAGATATGCTAGGATTATGGCAATAATAACATTTTGGAGCAATGGAAAAGAAGAAGTTGGAAAAACTTTATCAATAGTAGCGATAGCCACCAATATGGCAATTGAACATAATAAAAAAATACTAGTAATCTCAACAAGTTGCAACGATAAAACTCTATCTAACTGCTATTGGGAAGAAAAAGAAACAACATTTAAAAAATCTCTAGGAATACAAGCATCAGTAGTAGGAAATCAAAGTGGAATTGAGGCGTTATCAAGAACAATAAAAAGTAAAAGAATATATCCTGATATTGTAAGAGATTATACAAAAGTAGTATTCAAAGATAGATTGGAAATATTACTTGGATATGAAGGAAACAAAAGTTTTTTTGAAGCACTAAAAAATGATTATGTAGAAATAATAAAAGTAGCCAGCAAATGCTATGATTATATATTTGTAGATTTAGACAACAACTTAGGAAAAGATAACGTAGACACAATCTTGCAAATGTCAACAGTTGTAGTAGAGGCGGTAACCCAAAGAATATCTAAAATAGAGTATTTAAAAGAACTAAGACAACACACACCGATATTAAATAAATTCAACACAATGATATTAATAACAAAATATAATGATGAACTAAAATATACAAAGAAAAATATTGAAAGATACTTAAAAATGAAAAATGAAGTAGGTGTTATACCATTTGATACACTTTATTTTGAAGCATGTGAAGAAGCACAAGTACCAGATTTATTTTTAAGGTTAAGAAGATTATCGGATGAAAAAGACCCACACATAACATTTATAAAGGAAGTAAAAAATGTATCACAAAGAATTATACAAAAGATTGAAGAGGCACAAATGAATATAAGATAGAGGAGGGAAAGACGTTGGTTAATATATTAATAATTCTTATAATACTTATTCTAGCAATTGTACTTGTATGGTACGGCATAAATAAAAGAAAAAATGCAGAAGTAGTACAAGAAGTTATAGTTGACGACAAAACATACACATTAGACCAAATGCGCAACTATATAAAAAACAAACTAGATGAAATAACAAAAGTAAACTTATACGATATAGGTTTATCAGAAGAAGAATTAAAAAGAAGAAAAAACAAAAAATATGAATTAAAGAAGGCATTAAAAGGTTGTACATATGGAGATGTAAGTGATAAAAAATATGTTAAAGAATTAATATATGAATTATTAGCTAAAGATTATGGAGTAGATGAAACAAACATATCACAAGCAATACCATTCGATATCCCTTCATTATTAACAGCACAAGATAAATTTGACATATTATTATACATGTACAAAAAAGAATATGGATATGAAGCATTAACAGAAATTATAAAAAAATATAAGCTAGCAGAACTAAAATATGTACAAGGAGAAGAAAAACCTTGCTATGTAATAATAGATGATGAAATAAATGAAATATATGAAAAAGAAAACTTAGCACTGTCATTTGACGACAAATTAAATGTATTAGTACAAAGAATATATCAACATTATAAAGGATATAGTACAATTGATGAAATAAGAGATATGAACATAGATGGTATATCAGGTGGTGTATCAGGTTTACCAGAAAGTTTCTTAAGTCAAGTAGCACAAACAGACGAAGATTATCTAGAACAAGTAT
>JAFTFU010000034.1 GCA_017458285.1 Clostridia bacterium
GAGAAATATCCTAATAGAAATATTTTAGGAAGACTTGCTGACATCATTGATTTTTGTAAAGACAATAGAGCAGTGGTGCTTATTCATGACTTGTTCTTCTTCCATTACCCGGAAGCAATAATCAATGTTTTTTACGGAAAGAATAATATCGATGGAATTATCACTAGTGATATTGAAGTCTCTTATAAATTAAAAGATAAAGATACACAGGTGCGTGGTAGATACATTAGATTCTTTTTAGCACCAATGCTTTATGGTGATGAAATTAAAAGTAAGGATTACCATGTTAAAGCTTTAGAGAATTATGGCGCAAAGGATGCTGCTATTGAACTATATAAGTATCTAGTCAATCACAGTGGTGAAGTTTTGTCGTTTAGACAAGTTTTGGAACAAACCAAATCAATTGATAGAAGATTAATGTTTTATGTCGACACTATTAATCTAATGAATAAATTAGGAATGATTTATCTTTTAAAAAGAGTTGATGTCAAAGATATGGATGAGCTATCATCTGGTTTTGTTTACTACCCAACATTCATTTCCGATATAGATTTAACTGATTTGCCTAACGAAAAGAAATTTAAACTCAAATATGAAGCATTTTTAGTTGCAAAAATGTTTTCTGAAAACTATATGGTCAACCGAGCTATTTCCTATCATGCCGATACGATTGATGGCAAATATAAATCTAGAGTAGAGTTTAACCGCGGATTCTTAATTGAATATTTTAATCGTAAATGCATCATTAAAATCGATTTTAGCGATAATAATGAAATGATAGAAAATTTCAAAAAAGCGAAAACTCACATTCCTCAAATGGTTGCTGTATTAGGGCATATGGAGTTAATTGTTGATAAGGCTGGTATTGCTTATTATGGTTTAGAAAATTTATTAGAGAAAGGATTAAAGGGTTATGGCGGATTTTAAAAGACTGAATGAAACCAATAAACTTGTTTCTTTTCTTGGCAATGGCAAAGTGAATATAGTTGCTGGTCTTCGAAGGTCGGGAAAAACGTATCTTTTAACTGAACTATTTAAAAAGCATTTAATAGAGAAACAAATTGTTTTAGAACAAGAAATTGGTATTTTAAATCTAAGCGACAAGAACAGGGACATCGAAACACTTGCTCAATTAGATTTTGCGGTTTCTAAATTTGTAAATAATGGTATAAAAGTTTTAATTGTGGATGAAGCTCAACTCATTAACGGCTATGTTAAGTTCTTTTCTGATTTTGTAAAAGATAATAAAAATATTACGCTTTATATTTCTGGCTCAAACAGTGACATTCTTTCTTTAGATATCGTAAGAAACTTCAAAGAATTAGCGAATCCACTTTATTTGAGGTCATTGACTTATAAAGAAATAATCGAAGAAAAAAGTGATTATTCTTTTGAAGAATATATGCTTTATGGCGGACTACCAAGTATTATCAATGAACAACCAGAAAAGCGAGTTGCTGAGTTGCATAGAATTTATGACGAGGTTTATGAACTTGATATCAGAGATAGATTGGAAGGAAAACTAAATTATCTTGCAAAGAAACATATTAATGAGATTTTATCGCTCTTAGCATCTAGCGCATCGCCTTTCAGTCCAAGTCAAGTTGCTACTAGATTTACAAAAGGGGTAGACAACACTAAGTTTGATATGATGTTACTTATTAAAGATATCGAGGACGTTCTAGAATTTTTTGATAATTCGTTCCTAACGTCATATATAGAAGTGGATGACTTTAATGAAAAAACTCCTCTTAACAATATAGGACTAAACAAAAAGTATTATTTTAGTGACAATGGTATTCGATACATTAACTGCGAGAACCAAAACAAGGCAAGATCAAATTGTTTAGAAAACGCAGTTTATCTTGAGTTAGTTTCTAGAGGAATAAATCCTAGAGGCAAGATTATTTTGAACAAAAAGCGCGAGGTTGAGGGCGAGATTGACTTTAATTTTAGGTTTAATAGCGAAGAATACCATATCCAAGTCGCTCACACAATAACTACTGCAAATTACGATAGAGAAATAGGCAATTTCAATTTGATTAATACTAAATCTCTTAAGATGTTGGTTTATTTATATGATTTTATTGGGATAAAAGAAGAAACCATAAAATGTTTGCAAAGTGATTCGCTTTTCAAATTAGATGGATTTGGAGCTTTTTAGCCTAGGAGTTATGCTATCTGCCCAAAGGGATCGGAACAGTCTATAATTAATATAGGAGAAGCAGATTTGGTCTTGTTGACCATCGAGGTAAAAAAATGAGTAGATAATTATTTGAAAAACCTTTAATCAGAGGAACATTATTAAAAAGAAATAGTCAATTTACAGTTACTGTGGTTATAAACGATGAAACAATATTTCCCATA
Organism: Clostridia bacterium; assembly: GCA_017458285.1. Taxonomy (GTDB): domain Bacteria; phylum Bacillota; class Clostridia; order TANB77; family CAG-508; genus CAG-269. The sequence continues at coordinate 2,368 of JAFTFU010000034.1, forward strand.
TCCCAACAACCAACAGGATTGGAGATGTAGAAAACAAGAACTTGCCATGCTTACTTTCTTATCACCCAGGAGAAACCAGAAAGCTACATTATGATATTGAGGCTGTACTGTTAAGTGATGATAATAATTGGGTCGGAATAAACCAAATTCTATCTAATAAACTAGTTGAGTTTTTCTTAAGGACGCACCAATAGACGATATTTTTTTGCGCTTGCTTTGAAAAATAAGGAGGAATGTAGCTCCGATTTAGATGATGCTTTATTTTTTTAGGATTTGTACTCGGATATTTATGTACTATTTTGTGGTAAAATTGTTTTCACTTGCAGTTTTCCGTAATTTTAGGCTAAAACCGTTTGCAGTTTTCCGTTTTTTGTCATATAATCCGGACTTTTACAGTTTACCATGCCTGTTTTCTTGGTAAACCCTTTGTCAAAGTGTCAAACTACCGGCCTCCTTATTAGCCTTAGATTTTACTCATTTTTTAAGATTTTTTGTGTATGGGAATCTAGCAACCTCACAAATTAGATGGTCAAAACCATCTCAAAAAATCCATAGGGTGATTAAAGGACAAATAGTAAAAAATCCAGCTCCAAGGAAGAATCCTTATCATCATTTATATAGAGCTTCATTGTCTAAAAATGCGTCTATACGCAAAAATAGTCAGTGGA
>JAFTFU010000005.1 GCA_017458285.1 Clostridia bacterium
ATCTACTTTTCCGTCTTGATTTATATCGCCCTTTTCGAATTCACTTGCTTTTATTATTGCATTTAGTTTTGATACATCTCTTGTGTTTATTTTTCCATCACTTATTATGTCTGCTAGTTCTTTTTGTACTTCATTTAATTGTCCTACACCTCTTACATAATCATATAATAAATCTACATCTTCTTGACTCAATTTTCCGTCTTGATTTACATCTCCTAATTGATATCGTGATGCTTCTTCTTTTCTACTTAGCATCATAACATCTTTTCCATTTATTATTCCATCTTGATTTACATCTGCTAGTTCTTTTTGTTCATCTGTTAATTGTACTGAAGATGTGTTTGTTTCGTCATTGTAATTTGCCATATAATTTGATAGCATTTTTAAATCTTCGTTGTCTACTTTTCCGTCTTGGTTCACATCGCCCTCAATTTGCGAAGCCATATCTTGGTTCACATCTCCTTCACTTTGTGAAGTTACTTCTTCATTCCAAACTACTTTTGACCAATTTTCTAATTCATTTTCACTCTTGTATTCTGCAATTTTCCATTCTTCATTTTCTAATACAAGTTTAAAAGTATTTTCAGCAAATCCTAATATATTATTAGTGTCTGGTTCAATAATTGTCATTCTGACCGTTGCACTAATTTCGCTTTCTGTTGTATTAATATTATAGAATTCAATTCCTCCATTTTGACTTGGACTAGCTCCGCCTTCAGCTATATATGCTTCATTTTGTATCCATACTAAACATATTGCTTTTTCATCAAAATATTTCTTACATTCAGAAGTTAAATATTTATCACATATTTCTTCATAATTATTGATTTTATAATAATATCCTTTTACATTATCTGAATTAATTTTTTCTATTGGATTTTTAGATATATCAAAATACGTACTATCTAAATTTATTAATTTACTAGCTAGTTGATATTTTTCATTAATTATTTCTTCTGACTTTTGCTCACTTATTTGTTTATTTCCGCTTGCATTTGTTTGATTATTTATGCTAACCTTATTAATATCTTTTTTTACATTTATTGTATATTCAGCTAAAACGAATAATACAATTATTATTCCTAAAATTATAGAAATTAATGTAATAAGTTTTATTCCTCCATTTTCTTTTTTTAATTTTTCCATTTTTACCATCTCCTTAATTATTAGACTTTCTAAATTATAATTTGGTTCCCACAATTTAAAATTATTACTTTTTTCTGATTTTTTGTTTTATGACGTTTTTTATTTTTTATTTAAATATCTCTTTCAATCTATATCCCTCTTTTCTTCTGTTTTTGATTTAATATATCATAAAATTTTATTATTTACAATAAATTTATACAAAAAACTACAACAAAAAAATACACCCCTATTGAGATGTATTTAAATAAATATTATTTATTTAAAATATAAAAACCTAAATTTAAATAAGTCGCAAATAATACCCATAATATATAAGGAATTTGAAGTAACCCCGCTATTTTGTTTTTATTGTAAAATTTAATTATCATATCAATAACTAGTAGTATAAGAAGTATAATCCATATAAATGCAAATAACCTCCATTTTAGTAAGAAGAAAAATATAGACCAAAATGCATTAACACCTAACTGAATATAGTATGTTTTATCTATTTCTTTATTAGTTAAATTGTTACTTTTTAGTATTCCATAAGATATCCCCATTAGAATATATAAAATAGTCCATACTATTGGAAATACTATACTTGGTGGTGCTAGAAATGGTTTTTTTTATTTTTTTAGAACAAAAATCCTCTTAATAATTTTTATTTGTTTTTAAATATTTTTCAGGATTTTTCATTAAAGTAAATTTATTCATATTTATATTATGTATTGATTTCTAAATTTTAATCTTTTCACTATTTTTTATATCATTTATTACCTCTTGTATTTCTTTATCGTCATAATGTTTTTTATGAATTTTCTGAATTATTACAGTAAATATTATCAGTATAAAATATGGCATAACTACTGTAATCCAACTGTTTTTTGTTATACTATCTCCCGCTATTGTTGATGTAATAAATGAAGGAATTCTGTATATTGTTACTATCAAAATAAATTTCCATTTTGATATCGGCAATAACGCCCCTATATAAATAAATAGGTCTTTTGGTGTTGCTGGTATTAAAAATAATATTGTTAAAATATTTTCAATTTTTTGTGGATTGTTTAATAATTTATTCTTTTTTATTTTCTCTATTTTTTCTTTTGAAAATAGTAATAACAATATTTTTTCTTGATATTTGTTTACTATTGTGTATATTATATATGAACTTATAAATGATATTATTAATAGATATATTGTCCCTTTTATGCTTCCAAAACACATTCCATAAAATATTTCTATTGGTTCTCCTGGAATTATAATAAATAACATTTTGACTAATTCCAATGTAAATATTAATAGTATTCCTTTTATTCCTAATTCATTTATTCTATCTCTAAATATTAATCTTCCTTCTTGCGTTAATAACTTTTTTAGTATTGGAAAAAATAAATATATAATTGTTGCTAGCAATGTTATTATTCCAATTATTATTAATGTTTTTACTATTTTTTGTTTCATTTATTACCTCGTTTTTATTCTCTAATAAATCCTACTAATTTATATTTTTTTATTTTATTAAACAGTATTATTTCCTGTCTTTACTTAAATAAATCTGAATGAGATCCGATATCAATTAAAAATTGCTTTTTAAATTTGTTTGTTAGTTTTATTTTATAATGTTTCATCTCCCGCTATATCCTCCAATATTTCAGCTAAATTATTATAACTTTTATACTTATCTGGATTTTTTTGTATTTCTTGAGCTTCTTTTATTGCGTCCAACATTTCCTCACTATACTTTGGTTTTCTTATAACAAACGGAATACTATCTGTCATTACAACTTGTTTTAAAAATATTGTTACAGCCTCAGCTATGTTCAATCCTAAATCATTTAGAGTTGTTTCAGCTTCTTTTTTTAGCTCTGGTTCTATTCTTATATTTAAAGTTCCTGTTTTAGGCATTACTACCACCTCCATATTTGTAATTATATTGTAGCACATTGTAATTACATTGTCAATGTAATGTGTTTTTTTAATCTTATTCTTTTATATATTACCTCGTTTATTTATTATTTATTCTGATTTTTTAAACTTATATAATTCTTGATAATTTTTTCTTTTCATTTATTATTTGCTGCTATTTTTGCTCTGTTTATTTTACTTTTATTATTCCGCGGTATTCCAACAACTGTCACATTATCTGGTACATCTTTTAACACAACGCTGTTGGCGCCTATTTTAACATTGTTACCTATTTTTATTGGTCCTAAAACTTTTGCTCCTGAGCCAACCATAACATTATCGCCTATATCAGGATGCCTTTTTTGCTTATCTTTTCCAGTTCCACCAAGTGTACTATTATGATATATTGTACAATTATCACCTATTGTTGTGGTTTCTCCTATCACAATTCCCATTCCATGGTCAATAAACAGTTTTCTGCCTATTTGGGCTCCCGGATGTATTTCTATACCAGTTATATGCCTTGCAATTTGAGATATTAACCTTGCAATAAAAAATAATTTTTTGCAATATAAAAAATGTGCAATTCTATGAAAGAATATTGCATGAAATCCAGGGTATAGGATTATTGCTTCAACTATGTTTCTACACGCAGGGTCTCTTCTCACTATATTTTGGGCATCTTCATATAATTCTTTTAATATTTTCATCACATTCTCACCTTATGTATTATATGAATTTGATGCTTATTTTGCTAATATTTTGTATTTGTTTAAAACATCAAATTTAATAATCCCAAAACAAAACCTATCAAAGCTCCAAGATTTACTAAGCTATTCAATTCTTTTTTCATTATAGTTAAAATTAATTTTTCTAGTTCAAGCATGTCCATTGAATTTATCTTGTCTGTTACTATGTTAGAAATATTAATGGCTTTTAAAATTTCTGTTAATTTTTCTTTCATAATTTTATTGTATATATTCATTATGATTGAAACTACATCTATTTCTGAATCATTTATTTTTCTTGTAATAGCTGAAACTTTAGTTTCTTCAAGTTCATCAATTTTTTTATTTATTATGTTCGAAACTATTTCTTTTCCATTTGCATCTATGTACTCATTAATTTTTATAGAAACCTCACTTGATATATTTGAAATTATAGAATTTATTCCAAATATTCTTAGCATTGAACCTTGCATTTTTTCTTTCGCAGCAATTTCAATTTGACTTGCAATCATATTTCCTATATTTTCTTCTTTTAATGTTTTTACTATATTATCAGCCAATGAATCATTAATAACGTTAACTGCATTACTATATGTATCTTCTTCAACTATTTTTAAGATATTTTCTTTTATGCTATTTTCATTCGAACATTTAGTTAATTGTTTTTCAATTTTTTCTTTTATTATTTTTTCTTTTTCTTCTGATAATAGGCTATTTACAATTGCATCTTCAGTTAATAGATTATTACTTATTGTATCTCCTATTGCTTTTGCAATTCTTTCTTTGTTTTTTGGTATTATTCCAGGTGTAAATGGTAATTTTATTTTTCCTATTTTTATCGGATTTAATGGTCTAAATAACATTTTTACTGCAATCCAATTAGTTACATATCCTATTACTGCTCCTATTATTGGTCTAATTATTATTGTATAATTCATTTCTTTTCACTCCTCTTTCTTTGTTTAAAACTGTTAGATACTTTTCATTATATTAAACACGGCTTTTCTATAGGGTTCCCATTTCTGCTTGTCTTATATAATTTAATATTTGCAAGATAAGATCAAAATGCACAGTGTTTTATAATAAACTTTCCCAAATAATCATTTTTTCTTCTATATTTTTTTCTATACAAGAAATTTTATCTTGCAATTCTTTTAATTTTATATAATCTGTGCATATATCCTCTCGTTGCATTTCACTTTTTAAATTTTTTATTTCACTTTCATATTGTTCTATTTCTAACTCTAATTTTTTAATTTTATTTTTTCTTTTAATGTTTTCTTTGTTTTGGAAATATTCATTATTTGTGTTTTTATTTTTTGTTGTTTTTTCTTCAATTACGTTTTCAACATTTCTATTTTCTTTATATCTTGTATATTCTTCATAATTTCCTTGAAAATAAACTACTCCATCAGGTTCAAATGCTAAAATAGAATCCGCTATTTCATTTACAAAATATCTATCATGAGAAACAAAAATTAAGCTTCCTTTATATTCTTTTAAAATGTTTTCTAGGCTGTCTTTTCCTAATATATCCATGTGGTTTGTTGGCTCATCTAACAATAATAAATTTGCTTCTTTTTTGAATATTTTGCATAACTCTAATCTTACTTTTTCTCCTCCTGATAAAACCTTGATTTCTTTAAAAACATCATCTCCTGAAAATTGAAACATTCCTAATGCTTTTCTTACTTGAGTAGTAGTTAAGTTTGGAAATTCTCTACTAAAATCATCAAAAATTGTACTATTAAGATTTAATGAATCCATTTGTTGGTCAAAATATTCTTTAATAACATGATATCCATATTCGTACTCTCCACTTATTTTTGGGATATACCCCATTAAAGTTTTTAATAGAGTGGATTTTCCTTTTCCATTTTCACCAATTATTGCTAGTTTTTGCCCTTTATATAATTCGAATGATACCTCTGCAATTTGTTTTTCATTATAACCTATTTGTAATTTTTTGGCTGATACTACTAGATTTCCACTTTCAATTGGCATACTAAAATTTGCATGAAAGGTTCTTAAATCATACGGATTTGGTTGTTCAATAATCGCCATCTGTTCAATCTTTTTTAACTTAGATAGTGCCATTTTTGCTTTTGTTGGCTTATATCTAAATCTATCTGCTATTGATTTTAATCTTTTTATTTCCTTTTGTTGATATTCATATTCTTTTAAAAGTCTCTCATAATTTATTCTTTTTTGTTTTTGGAATGCTGAATAATTTCCCTTATATTCAGTTATTGAGGCATATTCTATTTCATATACTTTATTTACAATTTTGTCTAAAAACATTCTATCATGTGAGACTATTACTACCGCTTTTGGATAATTTTTTAAATAATTTTCTAACCATTCTATCGTTGTTATATCTAAATGGTTAGTTGGCTCATCTAATAATAGGATGTCTGGCTTGCTCAATAATAATTTTAAAAATGCTATTTTTGTTTTCTGTCCTCCTGAAAAATCACTTATTTTTTTGAATTTGTCTTGATTGCTAAATCCAAATTTTTTTATAGCTGTTTCATATTCTTTTTTATATGTGTATCCACCATTTGTTTCGTATTTTTCTAAGGTGTTACTATATTCTTTTATAAGTTTTTCATTGCTTTCATCTTGAAGCCTTTCTTGTAGTTCGTTGATTTTATTTTCTAGTTTTATTATTGGTTTGTATGATTGCAATATTTCATCTAAAAGGGTATTTTCAGAATTTTCAAATTCTATTTGTTTTAAATATCCTATTATTGGATTTCCTTGTTTATATACTGCAAATTTTGATTCGCCAATTCCTTCTTCTAACATGCTATTATCTACTAGCGCTTTTAGTAGACTTGTTTTTCCACTTCCATTGTTTCCTACAATTGCAATTTTTTCTTTTTCTTGTATTTCAAAATTTATTTCTTCTAGTATTGTTTCAGCTCCATATAATATTGCTCCATTTATAATTTTATAATTCATGTTCTTCCTCGTATTTTTATTCTAAATAAATTAGTTTATATATTTTTGTTTGATTTTTTTAATTTATATTTTTTTGTTTTGATTAATTTCAATAATCTTTTTTGTTGGGGATAACTCCTCTTATTCCTCCTCTTGGATTTTTAACTTTATTTGCTCATATTCTAGCATAATTAACCTGTTTTGGCAAGTAACATATATGGTAAAACTTCACTTAACACTCCTATATACTGTTAAGCCTTATATAAAAAAGATACCAACATCTTTCGACACTGGGATCTTAATCTCTTATATAATTCCATCTAAATGATCATATTCATTTTGTACTGGTCTTGCAAAAAAGCTAAAATAATTTATTATCTTGTAGTTGCTCTTCTTTATGCTGTTTTATATATTTTGTCCATTTAATATATCCATAAGTTGTATTAGTTAGATATCCTAACTTTAAAATAAGCAATACATATTGTCCTGATAGAATATTTATTATTCCCTCAAGAATTGCATCTATATACCATGCGATCCATTGTTCACGTAAACGAAGCAATATAAATACGCCATTTGCCATAGCAACTGCTGATACACATGCGTCTAAATAACAAACTACTACTTCTAACAATTCATTTCCATTAAATAAGTCAGTTCCTATATCTAATGTAGTTAAGAAATATCCTATACTAATTGTCCAAAGAACAATTCCAACAATTACTAAAACTTCAATCCATCCGCTTAATTTTCTAACTTTTGTTACCTCATCTTCTTGTTTATCTGGATGTTTATGCCAATTGATAAAACTGATAATATCTATTGGTAACCAGAAAAATAATGTAGTTGCCATAGTTGCAAATCTATAAGATAATACTAAACAAATAGCAATTTCTGTTATTTCTACAAATACCGAAACTATAAAGTTCCATTTACTTTGTTTAGATATTAATAACTCGCATAGGATATTAAAAAATATATCTGCAAGATATAATATCATTATTATTTTTCCATTTACACCATTAATATCCTCTTCTGGAAATAAAAAAGCAAATATTATTGAAAGCACTAATATACTAAAAAACCAAACCTTTTCATATGTTGTAAAATAATTCCATAAATTTACAAAACGTTTTTTTATATTTTCCATATATAATTCCTCCCACCCAAAATTTTATATATTACATTCTAACATAATTCAATTTATTCCACAATATTTATATCATAAATTTTAGAATTTTGTAATAAATTCTTAAAATCATTGTCTTTATGATTGATTGAATAAAAAAATTATGAACCGTTTCAGATGTTTTTCTAGGCATATAAAACGTCGCATTTGGAATATCTTTTTAAAGCTCGTTACATGCAGTTTAATATTATGTAAATTCATGTAATTAAATCCATAATCTAATAATAGTCTTATAGCTTCTGTTCCATATCCTTTGCTTAAATATTCCTTATCTCCAATAAAGATGCCTAATGTTGCGGTTCTATTATTTTTAAAATTGCGTGTATCTTTTATAACTTTTATTTACAAAAAATTATTTTTAAAGTATAATGTCTGTATAAATTAAGAGGGGGCATAAAAATGAAA
>JAFTFU010000035.1 GCA_017458285.1 Clostridia bacterium
ATAAGTCTTGTAAAAAATGAAAACCTTACAAAAAAGGTAACAGTTGATGTTGATGGAGATGGACAAGAAGAAACAGAAGGAAGAATGTATGGATATGGAGTTATATTACAATTATACAATTCAAATAGTTCAAAAGGATTAAAGGGAATAGAATACCCAAAAGGTGATATAACTTTTGATATAAACATGACATTAGAAAGAACGCTAGCAGGTAGTAATACAACAGAAGACATAACAGATTTATGCACACCAATATTATGGAATTATCATATAAATCAAACCACAGCCAAAGGAAATATTGCAGGAAGAACGATGGATTTTGGAAATTCTTATACTCAATATATAAATAAAGCACCATATGGAATAAAACTAAATAATAGAACAACAAGTGTATACAATTCAGGAAAAATTAGTATGAAACAAAATGGAAACACTATAAATACAACAATTTCAGGATATGATTTTGATGGTGAATTTCCAATGTACATTTATAATTATGGGACTGCTTCTCATACAACTATAAATTATACAGAAAATATAGGATGTTTTAGTGTAGGTTATTTTCAAGTATTAGTGCCTTACAACGAAGAATCAAAATTAGAAGACAGAAGTTATTATTTTACTGTAGAAGATACTAATTTTAAAGCAACTTCTAATTCAGGAGTTGAAACAACAACACAAATGTTATCGTCAGATGATAGCATTAAAACTCAACATGTAATATATAAAAATGGGTCATATTCACATAGCTTTTATTTATCAGACGGTACGACATATAAATTTATGTCAAGTATAATAGAAGCAGGAGATTCATATGGTTATAGAGGACAAACTATAAGGCTACAATCAAAATTTATTATGTCAATAAATAATGACGATGATATATATACAGCAAATAAATTTTTAAAATTTGATGGAGATTGTGTAGAACCAATATTAAATTCAGAAGGAGAAAAATATAATACAACATATTTTGATGGAACCATGAAATTTAATGTATGGTATGTAACCAAAAAGGATGGAACTAACTGGCAAAACTACGACGAAATGATTAATGCTAATATAGAGAATATGGATATTTGGGAAAATATAGAAGATATACCAGAAGGATACATATGTATAGGAGAATATTTAGAATCAGATGACACATATGGAAATTTAGCAGCAAGTTCAGGAAATAATAATGTAGTATCAATTGCTTTAAAAATAAAAGAAACAGCAGAAATAGGTAAAACATATGCATTTACAGGAAGAACACAGTATTGGATAGATGCATTGGATAGAAATGTATATACAATAAAAAATAATGGAAATTTTACATATCCAGCATCAACATGGGATAGCGGAAATAGAAAATATGTAAAAACAGAATATGACGAAAATGGAAAGCAAATAGAGGGTACGCATTATAATGGAGTAAGTTGGGGACAAAGTTTACTTATAGTAGGTGGAGAATTAGGTGTAAATAAAAAAGAAATAGATGAGAATGGAAATGAAAAGAAGAATTATGATTTTAGTAAAAATGAATATAATGTAACATATAAAATACAGCCAACAGTAAAAAGCTTAAGTAATATAAAAGATGTAACATTAGAAATAACAGATACTTTGCCAAAGGGAATGACTTATGTGAGAGGTTCAAGTAATTTGGACGAACCAGAAGTAATATACAATGATGAAGATGGAACAACAACACTAAAATGGCATGTTTATGGAGTAGAAACACAAAAAGCTATACAGCCAATTACATACCAAGCCCATATAGACGAAACAACGAAAAATGGAGAAAATTTAGAAAGTACAGTTGTAATTACAGAAGTTCCAAATACAGATGGTGATGGAAATAAAATATACAAATTAGGGAATACAGAAATAGCAAATAGAACATATAAAACTTCAATTCAAGTAATAAACTTATCAAGTTACAGTTTATATAAAACAACAGAAACACCGATAGTGGAAGTAAATGGAACAATACATTATAAAATTACATTAATTAACAAAACAGACGATTCAACTTCAGATTTCAAATTGCTTGATATATTGCCATATAATGGAGATAATAGAGGAACATCTTATAATGGAACATACGAAGTAGAAAAAATAGATATAACCGAAACAAACACATTAACAGGAAAAACAATTAATAATGATAATTTAAAATTATATGTAACATCAAATGAAAATGTAAGAAATCAGGCAACTGCAAAAGATGAAGATTTGGGATTAACATCAGCATGGAGTCAATCAACATCAGGAGAAAACATAAATAACCAATTAACGGCATATGCATTAATAGGAGAGATTGAGGCAAGAGAAAAATTAGAAATAGATATATACTTAAAACCAGATGGAAACAAACCTTGTGATATATACAGAAATTTGGCAACAGCACAAACAAATTCAAATAGTGAAGTTATAGAAACGTCAATAATAACAGTACAAGTTGTAAAGAGAATGTTAAATGGGTATGTATGGTTTGACAGTAATAAAGATGGAGTAATAAGTGAAGGCGAAAAATATTTATCAGGTGTAAAAGTAACATTATTAAAAGAAGATGGAACAGAAGCGCTTGATGTAAATGAAAATAAAATCGCTCCAGTGGAAACAGATGACAATGGTTATTATAATTTTGAAAATATGCAAAAAGGAAAATACATAGTTAAATTAGAGGTAACAGATACAGAAAAAGAAATAACAGCAAAAAAAGTAGGTACAAACGTTGAAATTAACAGTAAATTTAATCA
>JAFTFU010000036.1 GCA_017458285.1 Clostridia bacterium
AAATTTTTTATTACAGTTTCATTACATTTTTGTTACAAATACAATTTTTTTGTACTTTTAAATCTTTTCTTTTCCTTCTTTTTCATGGTTTACAGGAATTTTATATTTTTCTTTAAGTTATTTACTTAAAGAAATTCTGAAACTTTTTCAAGTTATTAACAAATCCATTGCAAAAAATATTTCCAGAAATTTCCAATATTATTAACTTTCTTACTAGAATTTTAATACTATTGGTGATTTCTGGAAATAATTTTAAACCTCTATAACTCTTTTAAAATGATCCTCACTATATTTTTTTATATCTAAAATATTTAACATATCATATTTATTTTTTACTTTTTCAAAATATTCTTCCATGTCTTCTTTTTTTATTATATTATTAGAATTTTCTGATGGCAGTAAACCTTTTCTAGCATTAATCCATGGGGTTTCATAATGCGACATTTTTTCTAAAGCTTTACCATTATAGTATCCAAAATATTTTATTATTACATCAAGTATTTCTCTTTTTTCATCTACAATTGTATCTTCAATATCATAATCAATATCTATTAATATGTTGGCAGATTTAAATTCTTTATATTTTTCATATATTTTTACATATACCGGTCCATGTACCCACGCTTGGCAATCATCTTTAAATAAAAATTTTCCAAAAAAAGCTTTATAAAATCCTTGTGCATAATATAAAATTTTTTGTAATGCTAACGGTGTAATTTCTTTTCCTACAGCTATAATATATTCTGAAATTATTTCTAATTCGTTTTCAATACTAAATTGAAATGTAGGTTCTTTTAACTGGCTAATAGCATTCTTAATATTATTATATGCATTCTCTGTAATTAAACTCTTATTTTGTTCAACTAGTACTTCCATGTATTTTTCATCATTCAAAATTCTATATAATAAATCAGAATATACTTTTGATGGAACATCTCCATTTAAATATCTTATTAATGTAACTTCTCCCCATCCTAATAATTTTGAAAGAGGTTTTTTACCTATTTTATATTTGCTTAATATCTTATTAATTTCTTCCTTTTGTATGATTTTTTCTTCATTTCTATAAATTATATCCATCCTATTTAAATTATCATCATTTATACTATTTGAGCTTATTTCTTCTCCACATTTTTTACAATATCCTATCAATCTCTTATATTTATATTCTTTTCCTCTAATTTCAAATTTATCATCAATCTCTTTTATTTTATACTCAACTAAATCATTACATTTTTCACAAAAACCTTTATTCATAACAAATTCACCACCTTTATAAAAATAATTTTTCTATGTTTTTTTCTGGCTTATGAAATGAAATTACTACAATAAAATTTTCCTTCTTAATAGCAATTTTTATATATACTTCAACTTTTTCTATTGTTCCCCAATTGTTTAATTCATATTCTCTGCAAAAAAAGTATAGTCTTTCCTGTGGATCATTGTAATTATCTGCTGAATAACAGAAATCTGTTGTCTCTAATTGTATTAACATCTGTTTCTGTTTATTACTATCTAATTTATATTTTTCAATAAATTTTCTATTTTTGTCATTTTTAGCTGTTGTACAAATTACAAATTTGCCAGCATTTACACTTCTTTTTACTATATTTAAATACTCTTCCACTTCTTCTTTTGTATGATTGATATGCTTTGAAGTATTAATAGACATTATGACTCCTTTCTTTTCAGTATCAATTGATACTATTTTAGCATTTTAAAGATACTTTGTCAACCTTTTTTATGTAAATTTTTTTATAAATTGTACTTGCTTTAATAAAAGCCAAATTAATTTCCAGAAATTTCCAATGCCATTAACCTTCTAACTAGAATTTTAATGCTATTGGTGATTTCTGGAAATATTTTTTACAAATATCGATTTTCAAATTGTGTGATATTTTTCAACATTAACCTGTAATATTTTAGTTTTTTAATCCATTACTTTTTTAAATTTTTCACCTATACAACCTCTTAATATGATCAATCGCGCTCTTTTCAAGTCTAGAAACCTGAGCCTGAGAAATGCCAATTTCCTCAGCAACCTCCATTTGAGTACGGCCATCAAAATACCTTCTAACAATAATATTTTTTTCCTTATCATTAAGTTTCGCCATAGCCTGTTCCATTGTCATATTTTCAGCCCACAATTCATCAGTATTTTTAGTATCTTTAACCTGATCCATAACATAAATTTTCTCTGTACCGTCATTATATAAAGGTTCTTGAAGAGAAACCGGGTCTTGAATTGCATCAAAACTATAGGCAATTTCTTCTTTTTCAACATTTAAAGCTTTCGCAATTTCTTGAATTGTAGGTTCTTTGTTATTATCTTTAATATATTGCTCTTTGAACTGTATTGCTTTATATGCTAAATCTCTTACAGAACGGCTTACGCGTATGCTATTATTATCTCTTAAATATCTACGAACTTCTCCAATTATCATAGGCACTGCATAAGTTGAAAATTGAACATTTTGCGATAGGTCAAAATTATCTATTGCTTTTATTAGTCCTATACAGCCAATTTGAAATATATCATCTGCACTTTCTCCTCTATAATTAAACCTTTGTATTACACTTAAAACTAATCTTAAATTTCCATTTATAAATTCATTTCTTGCATCTTCATCTCCATTTTTTATTCTTTTTAATAATTCGCTTTTTTCTTCATTTGATAGTACTGGTAATTTACTTGTGTTTACTCCACATATCTCTACCTTTTTTATCAAATAAAAAACCTCCTTTGGATTTACTTATTTTAGTATTTCCAAAAAAAGGCTTTTTATTCTTTTTTATATTTTGAGACCATATTGTGTATTCATATTTCAGACCTATTTTAACTTCATAGACAATAATTTCGAAATACCCTTTTCCTCCATCGTTACACCATAAACTGTATCTGCCGCTTCCATAGTACCCTTTCTATGTGTAATTACTAAGAACTGTGTATCTTTAGAAAATTTCTTTAAATATTCAGCATACCTAAATACATTTACATCATCTAGTGCAGCTTCAATTTCATCTAAAACGCAGAATGGAGCTGGATTTATTTTCAAAATTGCAAATAGAAGTGCAATTGCAGTAAATGCTCTTTCTCCACCTGATAACAACATCATGTTTTGAAGTTTCTTTCCAGGTGGCTGTACTGCAATTTCAATTCCGCATTCAAGAATGTTTTCTTCATCTGTAAGAGTAATTTCTGCTTTTCCTCCTCCAAATAATTCTTTGAATACTTCTCCAAAATTCTTATTTATAATTTCAAATTTTGTTTTAAATTGTTCTTTCATAGTTTTTGTCATGTCTAGTATTACTGCTTGTAATTTTGACATTGTATTTTCTAAATCTAGTCTCTGTTCACACATAAAGTCATATCTGCTCCTTAGATTGCTATATTCTTCAATAGAATCTACATTTACACTGCCTAAATCTCGTATATCATTTCTTAAGTTGTTTACTCTTCTTTGTGTGGTTTGAATGTTTTCAGGCTTTTTGTAGTCTCCTGCTGAATTTGGAGTTAATTCATATTCGTCCCACATTTTGTTTATTAATTCACTTAAATCTTCTTTTATTTTGTTTGTCTTAACTTCAGTTTTTACAACTTGTGCTTTTAAATCTTCGATAGTTTTAAATTGTGAAGCTTGCTCTTCTTCTTTTTTAGATAGCTTGTTATTTGATTCTATTCTTTGTGCTTTTAAATTTTCTATTGCTGCGCTACTATTTTTTACTTTTTCCTTTATTTCTTCAATTTTAAAATTTATGTCTTTTATGTCTTGCTCTAATTTTAAATTATCCTCGTTTAATTGTTTCAATTGTTCTTTTTTGTTTTCAATATTTTTTTTGTTATTTTCAATATCTTGTTTTATCATAGCTTCTATTTCTTGTATTGAATTTTCGCTTTCGTCAAATGATGATACTGATATTTTTAAGTTTGTTATGTCAAAATTTAGATTGTCTATGTATTCTTGTTCTTCTTTGTTTGATTTTGCATATTCATTTATTTCTGATAACAATTCTTCATTTGTTTTTGTTATATTTTCAATTTGTTCTTGCTTTTGAACTTTTTCTTCTTCTAGCTTTTCTTTTTCTGTTTTTGAGTCTTCATCTTCTTTTCTTAATTTTGCAAGTCTTATACTTAGTTTTTCTTCATTTTCTTCAATCGAAATTACTTTTTGTTTTTCTGTAGCATATGTGATTTCTATTTCTTGTAAGCCTTGTGCTAAGTTTTCAGCTTCTTCTATCATGTCTTCGTTTGATTTTATATAATCTTGTTTGTCTTTTTCTATTTTTTCTATTTTTTCTTTTAACTCTTGTAGTTCTTTTGCTAAACTTTCAATTTCTCTGCTTCTTCCTAATATGTTTACTGTTTTTTTAGCGACTGATCCTCCTGTTATTAGTCCTGATGGATTTATTAAATCTCCTTGTTCCGTGACTATTCTGTATGCATATTTTTCTTCTTTTGAAACTTGTATTGCTGTTTGCATATTGTCGACAATTACAGTTCTACCAAGTAAGCTTTGTATTATTTGTTCATATTTTGTATCAAATTTGATTAAGTTTGATGCAATTCCTATAATTCCTTGATTTTTACTATTTATTTTTTCTAGTTTTTTTCCTTTTATTGAACTTATAGGTAAAAAAGATGCTCTTCCTAAATTGTTTGTTTTTAAGTATTCTATTAATTTTTTGGCTTCTTGTTCTGTATCTGTTACTATATTTTGTAAGCTTGCTCCTAAGCACATTTCTATTGCAGTTTCATATTCTTTTGGAACTTTTATTATATTTGCTAATATTCCATGAACTCCTTTTGAAAGCTCACTATTTTTTTCACATGCCTTTAATAAATCTTTTACACTTTTTATATAACCTTCTTTTTCTTTTTCTGTTTCAATTAAGAATTTGTGCTTAGATTCTTTTATTCTCATTTCACTTGAATATATATTTATTTGGTTTTCAAATTGACTTATTTTCTTGCTTGCTTCTTCTTTTTTTGATGAAAGAGTTTCTAACTTTTGTGATATTTCATTTCTTGTGTTTTCGATTTTTTTAAATTCAGCTAAAATGTCTTCTTTTTTTATTCTTGTTCCGTCAAGTTCAGATATTGTGCTTGAAGTTTCTTGTTTTAAAGTTCCTCTTCTCTTTTCTAAATTTTCAACTCTTGCTGTTATTGTTCCTATTTGTGTTTGTATTTCGTATTTATTTTCTGTGTTTTCTTCTACAATTCTTTTTTTACTTTCAATTTCTTTTTGTTTTTGTGTTAATTTTTCTGATACTTTTTTTAATTCTTCTTCTTTTTCTTTTAATTCGTTTTCGAATTTTTGTTTATTTTTTTGTAAATTTTCTTTTTTAGATTGTTTTTGTTCTATTTCTTCTTGTAGTTTTTTTACTTTTTCTTCGCTTTGTTGTATGTCGTTTTCATACATTTTTGAATTTTCGTTGTTGTTTTGGATTTTGGTTCTTGCTACATTTAAATCTGAATTTAATTTCTCTATTTCGTTTTTACTTTCAAATCCTATGTTTTGTGTTTCTTCTATTTTTGCTGTTATTTCATCTAACTGCGTTTTTAATTCTTCTTTTAATGCATTTATTCTTTCTAGTTTTCCTTCTTCTTGATTTAATGTGTCTTGCAAGATTTCTTGATCTTCTACTATTTTGTTTAATTCTTCTTTGTATTTGTCTATGTTATAGATAAATAGTCCTATTTCTATTTCTTTTAATTCTTCTCTTAAATTTAAGTATTTTTTTGCTTTGTCTGATTGTATATGTAATGGTTCTAAATTTTGCTCTATTTCAGATAAAATATCGTTTATTCTAAGTAAGTTTAATTTTGTTTGTTCTAATTTTTTCTCAGTTTCTTCTTTTCTTGTTCTGTATTTTACAATTCCTGCTGCTTCTTCAAATATGTGTCTTCTGTCTTCTGATTTGTTGCTTAATATTTCATCTATCTTCCCTTGCCCTATTATTGAATATCCGTCTTTTCCAATTCCTGTGTCCATAAATAATTCTAATACATCTTTTAGTCTGCATGGGGTTTTATTTATGAAATATCCTGTTTCTCCGTTTCTATATATTTTTCTTGTTACTATTACTTCATTATATTCTATTGGCAATTTTCCGTCGCTATTATCAAATACTAATGATGCTTCTGCAAATCCTAATGATTTTCTGCTTTCTGTTCCTGCAAATATTATATCTAAGGATTTTGCTCCTCTTAATGATTTCATGCTTTGCTCTCCAAGTACCCATCTTATACTGTCTGATATGTTGCTTTTTCCTGAACCGTTTGGCCCTATTACACTTGTTATTCCTGGCATGAATTCTAATACGGTTTTGTCTGCAAATGATTTAAATCCTTGTAATTCTAATCTTTTTAAGTACATTTCTTTTTTTGTTAGCTGTTTCTTTTCTTCTTTCTTCTTCCTTAGGCACACTTTTTTGAGCTAACGTTTTCTCCTTTCTGTTGATTTTCTTGTTGTATTTTATATGTTAAAATCTTAACGGAAACCTCCGCCGCCTCCGCCGCCTCCGAAGGAACCTCCTCCTCCGCCTCCTGATGAGAATCCTCCTCCACCAGAAGAATAGCTTTCTGCTCTTGCTTTAGCAGAATTTGCGCGAGATATTCCTCGATTTGTACTCATATTTATAAATATAATATAATCGTATGAACTGAAATTAGATTGTTCTACAACGTCTGGATATATTTTCTTAAATTGTTCTGCTACTTTTTTAGCAATTCCTAGCATTTGGGCATATATTAAATATTCTTCAAATAAGTTTACTTCAATTGCTTCTCTATCATTTATTAATGTATAATCTGTAAGATATTTTTTTAGTCCTGCAATTTCTAATGCTTCTTGTTTTAATTCCGGTGTTGCTGTGTATTTAGTAGTTTTAAATATTTTTAGTCTTTTAATTTCTTCTTTTATTATTAATCCTTCATTTATTAATAAATCTTTTTGTTTTGAACGTACATCTTTAAACCAATCTAGTATTTTTGAATAATGTTTTCCACACCATTTTTCAAATTCTTTGCTTTCTAATATTCCGTCGCCACTTGCTTGACATAGCATTCCAAACAATTCTCTTTCAAATTCATTTTCAAAAGCATATTTACTTGTTCCTGTAAGAATTATAACTGTATTTTCTTTTTTAAAGACTTTTCCTTCTTCTTTTTGTTCTAATTTAATTAGACCGTCTTTTACCCATTTTAAAATTATTGCCCCTAATACATCGGTCTCTTTTTTTATTAAATTATACTGATATGCTATATAATAAGCTCTTTGTACGTCTTTTTTACATGGAATATCTCGGTAGTAATCTACATCTTTTGGTATTTTTTTACCAGCTTCTCCATAGTCTATATCATGGCTATTATAAGAAGCACTAACGCCTGCAAATATAAATATAAATATGTTAATTCCCATTATTCCTATAAAAAATATTGCTGCTATTATATCTTCTATAAAATTAGAATTTTTGTCTTCACTTTTGTATTCTATTGCTCCACTTTTTGCCATTTGTAAGTAATGGTCAAAATTATAGTCATATGTATTGTTTGTTATGTCAAAAGTTTCGTCTGGAAATTTTGCTAATATTACCATGTATTCAGATGTATCTAGTTTTCCATTTGATTGCATTTCAATGTACCCATCATAAACATATACTGGTGCTCCATAGTCTCCAAATCCCCATACGTCAGTATTATCTGGCATATCGTAAAAAGTATGAATTTTTATATATACTTCTCCAATTGCATTTGAAAAGTCATATGGTATTAATGTCCAGTAAACCATTTGTGAATCTTGTAATTGTGCTACAAAGTTTGTTATGTCATATTTTACAGTGTATTTGTGAGTTCCATAATCACTTATTCCCCAACATATTTCAACTCCATTTGATATGTAGTTTAAACCACATTTATTTGCTTTACTTTTTAAATCTCCTGATGTTTTCCATTTACTTAATGTTGTATATTCTGTAGTTGCGTCTTTAACACTTAAATTTTTAATTTCAGAATTTCCTAAATTATAGTATGGATGGTATACTTCTGTTCCACTTGTTGCTTTGCAATCCCACACTTCTGTTATGTTTGCATTTCCATTTTTGTCTATGTATATGTCCATTGAAATTTTGTTAATTGAATTAGCTTGTACTGCTTTTCCTATTGCTAAAATTGAAAATGCAATCATAAATGCAATCAATGTTTTTAGAGTTTTTTTCATTTTTACTATCATTCCTTTCGTAATGTATTTTTTCATGTTTAATTATTTCATAAAAGTAGTTTTTTTTCAATAGATTTTTTAGTTTTATCTTGTTTTTTTATTTTTTTTATGCTAATATTAAATTATCAAATGCAAGGAGGTTTTTATGTCTGAGAATAAAAAAGATGTTATAAAGGAAAATGAAATAAATGAAGAACCAAAAAAACAAATTGAAATTCTTTCAGATGATGGTTCAACTTTAGACATTTCTCCTGTTTATGAAAATTTGAATGCAGTTAAACCAAAAAGTACAGAAAATAAACCTAAAAATATTGTAATTCCAAAGGCAAAAAAATAGTTAATTTGTGGAATTATAATTATAAAGGGAACTAAAAGTGGTTATATAATAAATTTTTGGAATATAAATTAATTTCAAAAAAGTTTTATTTAACCAAATCTTTTAGTTTCCTTTTAGCTTATGTAGTAAATTTTTATAATAACTTTTTCATTTTATTTACAACTTCTTCGTTAGTTTTATGTTCAATAAAGTTATATTTATTATTTTCCATTTTGGTATTAAATCCACAAATAGTTTTATAATTGCAGTATTCGCAAGGAGTTTTTCCCTTTTTATTATATGGTTTCAAATCTATTTTTCCATTTAAAATTTCATTTGAAATATCTTTTATTGTTTTATAAATGTATTTTTGTAAAATTTTAAATTCTTCTTTAGTAACTCCATTTGTAAATCTTTTATTTACTTCGCCACTTGCTGTAATTCCTGCAGGTATTATTTTCGAAGAACCTGTAGTTAGATTTTTATCTTGCATTTTAATTACCTTTACATCTGCTAAAATTAAGCCCTTCATTTTAAAACTTTTTCTGATTTGTTCTTCAATTTCTTCTTGGGGAATTTTTTTATCTGCCTTTACTATTTGTTCTAATAGGCTAAAATATAGCACTCCTGCTGGCTCAGTATCCTCCCCGCTTACAGCATCTAAGTATGTAAGCAATTGAATTTGAAGTCCTGCAAAAACCTCATTTAAATCAATATTTTTAGCAGAAGATTTGTAATCTATAATTCTAACATATCTTCCATCTTCATTTTGAGCAATATCCATTCTGTCAATTTTACCAGTTAGTTCAACCCTTCTTCCGTCATCTAATTTAATAATTATTGGCTTGTATTCTTCTTTTTTTCCAAATTCTATTTCTGTTCCGAAAATGTCAAAATCGCTATATACTAAGCTTTCTATTATATATTTTAATGACATTGTAATTATATTTTTTAGTCTTCTTACTAAAATTCTGTATTTTACAGTTTCTTTGAACATGTACTCTTTTCCATTATTTAATTTTTCTTCAATTAAATTTTCAACTAAAGTTTGAACCATTTCTGGATTTTCTAAAAAATTAACTAATTCAATATTTTGTTGTCTTGCACTTTTAAAAAAGTCGTCTATAATGTCATGCATAAATGTACCTGTGTCAAAACTTTGAACTTTTAATTCTTCTTTTTCTTTTATTTTTAATTCATATTGTAAGTAATATGAAAATGGACAACTTCTGTATTTTTCTAGCTGTGAAATGCTTGTTTTTAATATATCTCCGTGAATTTTTTTCACTACTTCTTTATCAAGATTTTCCGGAATATTTGTGTAGTCAATTCCTTTTAAGTCTTTTTGAAGCCTTTTGTTCCAATTTTCGTGATTTTTAAAATAATTGTATACTTCAAGCCACTCTTCATCTATAGTTTCATTTTCTTTGAGTTTAGCAATGTTTTTTATAAGTTCTTCATACGATGCTTGAGTCATTGATACTTCTTGATTTTCTTCAATTATATCGCTTTCTTCATAAATTTTAGGGAATATCTTTTTTAATTTGGTTATTATTACAGATGGTCTTTGTGCCTTTCCCTCTGAATCTGAAGATGTATATGATAAATATAATTTGTTTTCTGCTATGGTAAATGCTTTGTAAATATTAAAGTTATCTTCATATAATCTTTCTAGCGTTCCTTTTGCTAGTTCTATGCCTCTTTCTTTTAAATATATTCTATCATTATCATTTAAAAATCCTTCGTCTTTATTTATTGCTGGAAAAATTCCGTCATTTATTCCAATTATGAATATTGTTTTAACTTTATGACTTCTTGACCTATCAACATCCCCTAATATAACTTCGTCTTGCGTTCCAGGAATTTTACCAAGTCCACTGTTTTGAAGACCTATTTTTAGGATTTTTAGATATTTATCTAGTGTACATTTTTCGCTTTTGAAAATCATTACAATTTCATCTAATAACTCTATTAAAACTTTGTAACTGTTGTTATATTCATTTGCTAAATCAATTTTTCCTTTTGTCTCTAATGCTCTAATTTTTTCTGATAATTTTTGTTCTATTTCTTGTTCTTGCATGAATTTGTATATTGTGTTTGTTATGTTATAAACCGTTTTTTGTTTATCAATTCTTTCTTTTAGATTGATTAATGGTTCTATAATTTCTTTTCTTATTTCGTTTAGTCTATTTATTTCTTCTTTTTGTTTGTCTTCTCCATATACTTTAAAATCTTGTTTCCATTTATTGTTCTTTATTCCCCATTTTATACAATATTTTTCTAGTTTGAATATTTCTTCTTCATCATGGTCTGTAAATCCAGATTTTATGTAGTTAAATACCGCTTCATAACTCCAATTTTTTGCATATATTTCTAAAATTGATAACACATATTGTATCAAAATATTTTGGCTTAGTTCCCTTTTTTCATCTATAAATACGGGGATTTGGTATTTTGAAAATATAGCCCTTACTAAGCTTGAATATGTGTCTATATTTTTTGTTATTATTGATATGTCTTTGTACATGTATTTTTCATTTCTGACTAACTTTGTTATTTCGCGTGCAATTTGTTCTATTTCTGAATATTGATTTTTGGCTAAAAATAAGTGTATGTTTTTTATATTTTCATTATATTTTTCTTTTACATTTTTGTATAAGTTTTTTTCTAAATATTCTAACTCAGAATTTTTAAATCTATATGTTTTTTCTAAATTTGTTTGTATTGTTTCAATTTTAAGCTCATCTGCAATTTCTAATATTTTTTTTACGGTTTCTTTGTTTGAATAAAATATATCGTTTTCGGGATTTGTTCCTGTAATCAAGCTGTCTGTGCATATTGTTATATTTACACTTTTTGATATTGTTATTAATTTTTTTATTACTTCATATTCTTGAGCAGTAAATCCTGAAAATTCGTCTATATAAAATATCGTATCATTAAATAAGCTTGTTTTATCAACATTTTCTGCAAGCAAGTTTAAAAGATCTGTTTCTTCTATGTATTTTCCTTGAATTGCCTCTTCAAATTCGTTGTACATTATATGTAAATCTTTTAATTTTGTTTGCAGATACTTGTCCTGTGTGTTTTCTATTTGTTCTTTTAATTGTTCTATCATTATTCCGTGTTGCTTAAATTCGTTTATTGCATTTATTACTAAGTCAACATTTTCGGATGTTTTTCCTAAGAATTTTAGGTTTTTCTTTTGATTTTCTAATATAGAATAGATTAGCATCGCTTTTCCGCTTTTACTTAAACCTATTTCGTCTTGTTTTCCAAGCTCATTTATTACTCTGTATGCCATTCGGTTAAATGTTACTACTTCTGCATTTAAGACTGCATTTGTGTCTATTTTTTCCATTAGCTTTTTTTCAGCTGTGTATGAGAATTGCTCTGGTGTGATTATTATTATATTTTTATTTTCTTTTATTAATTTTGCAGTTTCTTCAAAACATTTTTCTGTTTTTCCTGTTCCCGCAGTTCCATATATTAATCGTAATTCCATTTAACTCTCCCTTTATCATATAAGCTTTTCTGTTTTTGAATATTAACTTATGCTTACTATATTAGTTGGTACGTTTGTGCAATTCGGTACTTGTTCATTGGTTGGCGCGTTTGTACGTGTGCTCATCTGTGTATTGTGCATCCTTGCATCTATATTTCCTAATTTTTTATATTTTTCTGTATATGAAAATTCCTATTCCCATTCCTATTATACTTGCAATGTTTATTTTAAATGTGATTCCAAATGTTATTTGAACTACACTTAAATTTAGTTCTAGTGGTGATTTTAATCCAAATGATTGTGCATAACTAAGCCACCATAAAAAGTCTACGCTTTTTGCTAATTCTCCTAATAATCCTCCTATTACTAATCCTGCAAATATAAATACTAATAGTATTAATACGCTTTTGTTTTTTGCTGCTGCCATTTGTTTTTCCTCCCTTTTTCCTTTTGTGACTTTTTTATTTTTTTGCTTCTATATTCTATAATAAATATTTGTAAATTGCGATTTTTATAATAAACTTCAATAAAATATTAGCATGAATAGTATTTTAATATTTTTTTGTCACATTATCACCTTCCTCGTATATCTTAGAAAATAAAAAATATAACGTTTATTACAAAAAAGCATAACCAAAAGATAATTTTTGCTTTATTCATTTTTTTATTTACATAAATTCTGTTTTCTTCATTTATTTTTTTATAG
>JAFTFU010000037.1 GCA_017458285.1 Clostridia bacterium
CACCAAAGGAAAAAATAGTGATGCAAAAATTATTTCTGTTGAATGAGGTGCTTTTATAATGAAAATAATCTCAATTAGAATAAGTAAAATAAATAGATTAAAATTCTACGTTTGTTACTCTAAAAACTTGACTTAACGTCAAAACGAAATATTACTACTCTTTAGACAAGGAAGTAGAGTTGTTAATGACTTATGGATTAGTTCTGCAGGTGGACACTTTGAACCATTTGAGTTAGATCGACCAAAGAAATGTGCCCTAAGAGAATTAGAAGAAGAGCTCAATATTACGTTAGAAGATATAAGTGATTTAAAGTTAAAATATATTACGCTTAGAAATGTTAATAATGAAATTAGACAAAATTACTATTATTTTGCAGAATTAAGACCTGAGTTCAATAATATATTATCCTCAAATGAGGGTCTATTAAAATGGTTTGATTTAAGTGAATTACCTTTTCGGGATATGCCTTTAACAGCTAAGGAAGTTTTACATCACTATGTTACTCATACAAATGATAATAATTTATATGGTGGGATGGTAATTAATAAAATGACAGACTTTGTTCGACTTTATTAGAAAGTATTATGGTAAATAGATTGGAGTTAAAATGAATAATGTTATTAAAACCAAAAGATTGAGAATTAGATTATCCTCTGATATAGAAATGGAAGAACTCATTGCTAATGAAAAGGATGAGGGAATGAAACAGGCATACACTGAAATGCTCAATGCAAGTATCAATAATCCTTTGACAAGAAAATGGTATGCTACTTGGATTATTGAACTTTCCGATAATGACAACCAAAGAATTGGTGATTTATGTTTTAAAGGACTAGATATGGGTGCTGTTGAAATAGGTTATGGTTTAAATAATTTATACTGGGGACAAGGATATGCGACTGAAGCAGTGAGAGCAATGATAGAATGGGTAAAGAGTCAAGATGAAGTAAATAAGATTGAAGCTGAGTCGGAAACTGATAATATAGCTTCAATTAGAGTGTTAGAAAAATCAGGCTTTGAATTAAATGGGGTTCAAGGTGAAGAGGGACCAAGATTTGAATATAAAGGTTTATAAACAGACATTAATATATATGTTAAGTAAATTTTAATTCTAAGGTAGTATTGAAATTTAAAAATATTTAGGGGACAAATGGTGGGACAAATACTCATTAGACAACCAAAAAAGCCTTTTCTCAAAGGCTTTTTCTTATGTAATTAGATGCCCCCTACAGTTTGAAACGTGTAAAAATAACTTGTAATAAAATACTAAATTACTATTAAATCAAAGTTTTTAAACATTATTAGTAGTATGTTCTTTTGAACAGTTGACCAAAGGTTGACCAACTATTTAATGTAGTATTTTTTGAAATTTTGTAGGTATAAGATATTAGTGGTATAATTTAACTTATCAAAGATTATTAGGAGGTTTTTATGTCAATTTTAGTTGTTGGTGGAGCAGGATATATTGGTTCACATACTGTTGAAGAATTAATCAAAAATAATTATGAAGTAATAGTTATTGATAATTTACAGACTGGTCATGTTAAATCATTACCTAAATCAATAAAATTTTTTTATGGTGATGTCAGAGATAAAGAATTAGTCACCAAAGTTTTTTCAGAAAATAGTATTACAGCAGTAATACATTTTGCAGCCAATCTATTAGTTGAAGAGTCTATGCGTGAACCACTTCTTTATTTTAATAATAATGTTGGAGGTATGATTTCTTTGTTAGAAGTTATGCGAGACTTTAAAGTAAAAAATCTTGTTTTTTCTTCAACTGCAGCAGTTTATGGAGAACCCAAAACAGCATTGGTTTCTGAAGAATCTCATTTAACTCCCAAAAATCCTTATGGCGAGAGTAAATTAATGATGGAAAAGATAATAAAATGGTGTTCAGATGCATATGGAATAAACTATGTTGCCCTTCGATATTTCAATGTTGCTGGAGCTTCTTTTGATTCTAATATAGGAGAAGATCATACATGTGAAACTCATCTTATTCCGATAGTAATTCAAGTTGCAAATAATAAAAGAGAAAAATTAAGTGTATATGGTGACGACTATCCTACTCATGATGGAACCTGTATTAGGGATTATGTTCATGTTGTTGACTTAGCAAAAGCACATATTTTAGCAATGGAATACATTAACAGAGAAAAGCGGAATAATGTTTTTAATGTAGGAAGTTCCAAAGGGTTTTCAGTATTAGAGATAGTCAAGAATGTTGAGTTGTATACTGGATGTCCTGTAAATTATTCAATTGAGAGAAGAAGGCAGGGAGACCCAGCTGTACTAATTGCAAAAAGTGATAAAATAAAAGAAGTTTTAGGTTGGAATCCTACATTTACCAATATGAAAGATATTATAACTAGTGCTTGGAAATGGCATAGCTCACATCCAAAAGGTTATTAAGAATAAGCTTGATATTAATAAGGATATCAAGCTTTTATCCTTTGTTAAGAAAAAAATTACCCAGAATTTTTCCCATTTTAATGGGATGGATGTATTTTTTATATGATATAATTAATTATAAATATATAGTTTTTAGAACTACGATGAGTAATTTATAAGTTATAGAAACCATAGTTAAACTGAGTTAATAATAATATCACTGGTATCACAAAATTTTGCTTAGTTTAATTAAACTTTATCAATATAATGAATTTTCTCTAGTAATAAATTAGATCAAAGGGGATATTGTTTAGCATAAAACAATAATTCACAACATATGTTATTATAATTATGTATGAAACTGTAAACACTTAATTTCAAAAGGAGCTACTTTAATGGCAACAACAGAGTATATAAAGACACCAGCAATAAAATTTCTTCAAGGTAAATATGAGTATTACATGACATCATTATCTTCCCAAAAACTATTTGATGTTTCTTTTATATCTAGACGTTCGGAAGATAAAAAAGAGGGATTTCAAAGGTTATTAAACCCTGCTAGGGCAAAATTAATTACGAAATATTATAAAGAGGGTGGTGCTATTCCATCACCTATAATAACTAGTTTAAAAAAAGAAGCACATTTCGAATATAAAAACGGTGAGTTGGTTATGGAATTAAATGAAACTAGTCTCATGGTACTTGATGGTCAACATAGGCTTTATGGATTAAATGATTTAGACTATCCTATTGATGTTCCTGTTGTAATTTTTGTTGGATTAGCACTTGATGAAGAAGCAAAACTATTTATTGATATCAATACAAATCAAAAAGGCGTGCCTTCTGCATTACTTTTGGATATAAAAAGTATAGCTAAAACGGAAGATGAAATTGAAAAAAGACAATCTAAACTATTTGAATTTTTAAATATTCAAGATCCTCTTAAAGATAAATTATTATCAGGTGAATCAAGAAGAGGTGGTATATCTAGAGTAGCTTTTAATGAAAGTACAAAATCTATTTTTGAGAGAGGAGTACTTTCAAACGAAGCAGATAATGTTATTCAAAAAGCTGTTCAAAATTATTTGCTTGCTTTTCAAATGGTTTTTTCAGAAGCTAATCAAGAAAATGCTGATTTAGCTAAAACTACTATTTTTAAAGCAGTGTTTGGTATTTTTGACGAAGTACTAAACAAGACGCTATCAATAGAAGGAAATGCCAAAGTAGAATCTTATTATGACAGTATTCAAATGATAGGGAATATAGATTTTAGTCAATATTCTGGAACAAATAAACAAACTCAATCTAGATTAGAAGAAGAAATGAGAAAATATCTGCACAAGAGCGCTCTTACGAGGTTTTCTACAGAGGATTTGTTTTAATGAGTGATATTAATATCCTTGAGACTGCGTATGAAATACTGCAAAGAAAAGTTATAAATGATAATTATCCAAAATATATGAGTGAAGTCTTCTCGGATAATATGGAAGAAAAACATTCAGTAAAATTTATCTTGAAAGAGTTAACAGAGGTCATAGAATGGAAGCAAGATAAAAAAATTATTCTAGTTGATGAAGAAGAATA